>CAIKYO010000041.1 GCA_903831655.1 uncultured Burkholderiales bacterium | reverse complement strand
CCAGACTTGATCGAAACATGGATCAACTACAAGCGCACCGCTGAAGTTGATTATGTTCGCTTGCGTCCACATCCAGCAGAGTTTGAACTTTATTACGACATCTAAGCCGTAACCCTAAAAGAAGCTCGATCCGTCCAAAAGGCGGGAATTGATCAAGGATCAGGAAACTGGTTCAGATCGATTCCCGCCTTTTTGTATTAGTTTCCGATGTCTTGTGCTCCGGCGCGCCCCACTTACAAGAGAAATTACGGATGGAGTTGAATGGATTGTGTTTAGAGGGCGCGCTGCTACAAGGATCGCACGGAATAGCACACGAGGCACTATTTGATTGTTGATCTACGAAGTCGACTCCGCCGGCGCAAAAAGTGAACAATGACATAAATCAAGAGAACGAGTCCTGCGAATTTATGCAACAAATTGAATGGGGGCGGAAACGGCAGTCTCACGGGCGAACCATTTATCCAATCCAAGATACCGGTCACGAACATTAACAAGAAGAAAAAAAGCAGTATTGCATCGGATCTTGCGAGTCCACTCTTCTGACGACTTTTTCCACCTCTGGAAACAAGTTGCTTGGTAAGAAAACCAACCGTGTTCTTTCGCTGATACAGATGGGCTCCGATTAACCCTACAAATATAAGACCAAGAATGATATGTAAAGTGAGATAGGCATTCACAGTAATTATCGTGACGAGAACGCACAAAATAGATATTAGAAGGAGAAGGTGAACCACCCATCGCATATTCGACCTTCGATTACTATCTTGAATTGAACCAAACGACTGAGTCACGGTATAAATGTAACCACCAGAATTTGCCAATCAACATAATAACTCGCGATTTCTCGATCTATTTTGGTGCTCCAGGGTGCCCCAACACGTCGATTTCTAACTATTTCACGCTTGAATTCCTCCCATTACCTTCTATTACTACATCTAAACTCCACGTTCAAAAATAATCCGTCATACAAGACCTCCGCGACTCAGCATAGTTGCGGAGGTCTTGTCTTTCACTTTGCGGAATCATTTTCACCAGGCTCATCAATCCTCAAGGCACGATAGATTTTTGAGGAAGCTCTCTCGACGGTCCTCTCAATGAAATCAACGGGGACCAGAGAAGTTCGTTGCATAGCCTCACCTTAGCAATTTTGACAATGATTGTCATTAGCATTACGCTGAGTTTCCGAAACATTTATCTATTGAGATGAGGAAAACGTGAAGACAGGCAACAAACTACTAACATTCGTTCCGATAATCGTGCTTCTCGCGGCGTTCGCAACCATTGGACTGGGACATTTAATTCACCCATCTTGGGTGGGGGAACAACCAGAAACGGCAAGTTACGTTCAAAAAGCCTTTGGACTGATAACTGATGCCCCGCATGCAACAGCTGAACTATTCTATTCAACCCTTGAAAAATGTAATCATTTTGCTCGTAGGTTTTAGTTGGGGCAAGTATCGGTGGAACCAAGAACACAAAAAATTCGATTCGGAGCACAACATTGAACATGATAAATCGCGTTTGATAGAGTGAACTTGTGGCTCTCCAAACTAGCTCAACAGTTTTGAACTCGCTATCGGCGCTCAATAAGTTCTCGAGCGCTCAAGAGGTTTACTCACATATTCAAAAAACGAAGAAAAATATTGGACTCAGCACTGTTTATCGGACTCTCCAAAAGCTCGCTGAATCTGAGGAAGTTGATTTCCTGAGGCGGCCCGATGGTGAAGGGGTTTACAAGGTATGTGCTCAGAGTCACCACCACCATCTTTTGTGTGCCAATTGTGGTGCCAGTGCGGAATTCCAATCAGATAAATTTGAGAAATTGTTGGAGTCAATATCTAAGGAGTACGGCTATACAGTTCAAGGTCACGAGGCAGAGATAGTTGGCTTATGCAAAAAGTGTGGTCGCTAATGCTGCCACTTGAAATGAAAGATCTCTCTGACTTTGAATTTCGAAGCGCAACGATTGAGGATGTTGACTACCTCATTAAATTTTGGCTCGAAAATAGCGAAACCGCGAATCGACCAACGGACACGCCGGAACTTATTGAGCAATTGATTCTAAGAGATCCCGAAGCATTGATAGTTGCAACTATTGATGATCGAATTATTGGCACTGTAATCGCTGGGTGGGATGGTTGGAGAGGATGTATCTATCGCATTGCGATCGACGGTTCGGTCCGGCGTATGGGTTTGGGCAAGGAGTTGATTGAAAGGGCAGAGCGAAGGTTAAAAAGTCTTGGCGCCGAGAGAATCCTCGCGATGGTTTTGGAATCAAATGAGCCCTCTCATTCCTTTTACACCTCTCTGGGCTATGAAAAGCAAGGCGAATGGCGTCGATGGGCGAAAAAGCTCTAAGAACGCTCACTACTCCGAACGAACTCTTCCTCCAAGAATCCACCTTGACCTATATGCAGATAATCAAATTCAAGAAGTGGAAAGTCTCATCACCCTGGGGCTTCCGCTAAAATCGAGTAGTCCCACATCCACTTTCAAATTTAGGTTCGTTTAAAGAAACGCCAATAAAAAGCTAGATAAAGCAACACGATTCCAATATTCGCTAAAAGTCTTGGTGTTGTGTGGTGCCTAAAGAACACGACATCTACCAGCACGATCGTAATGATCATTACCGCAGCGAAGACAATGCCGTGCGTAACTTTTCCCATACTCTAGGTGTAGCACTGTCTGGGTTGAGTGGCAATCAACATTCTGGCACCAACTTTGAGAGTTGTATGGGAATAGTGAGTCAAGGGCTCTATGGGACGTGAATGAGTCCGTAGAATCAGGGTTGCAGATCATCCAAACCTGGATACGAAGGCACCATCTTGGGAGACCAGATGAACAAGAAAACTAAGTTGATCATCGTCGCTGCCGGACTGATCCTATTGAGTGGTTGTTCGAGCACCGCCAAGACGACACCGACCGTTTCTCCGACTCCCTCAACTACTGCAACTCCTGCGTCATTAACCTGCGACTCGTCGCAACTTTCGATTCAACTTGGTGCTCAAGATGCCGCTATGGGTTCACGTGGGGTTACTGGGATGGACTTCTTGAATACTTCTGCAAGGAGCTGCACGCTTGAGGGCTATCCAATCGTGCAGATGATCGATGCCTCTGGTAAATCATTGCCCACTTACGTGACTCACTTCGGTTCATTTGCTGCACCTAACGCACCCGTCGGCGTAGTCACACTTGCTCCAGGAGGAAAAGCGAAATTTGATCTTCTTTATGCAGCACAAACAGGTTACGGAAATGCCTATTGCCCAACTTCAGGCAAAGTTGACTTCACTCCCCCTGGATCGAAAATTGCTTTATCCCTCGACTGGAAGATTCAACCCTATGGTGGGGGAACCATTCAGAAGCTACGGTGCGGAGAGATTAAAGTTTCACCCCTTTACATGCCTTAATATCCACCTATGAGTGCATATCCTGACCGTGACAAAAAAGCTCTGATCGTGATTGATGTCCAAAACGGAGTCGTCGAATACGCGCGCCACAGAGATGAGACTGTTGCTCGGATCAAGGAGTTAGTCGAGAAAGCCAGAGCGACTGATACCGACGTTATTTGGGTACAGCACTCTGAAGATGAGATGCCTATTGGCAGCCAGTACTGGCAGATAGTGCCGGAGCTCAAACCAAACCCTGATG
>CAIKYO010000040.1 GCA_903831655.1 uncultured Burkholderiales bacterium | reverse complement strand
GTCTTGGTTTCGCTCGACCGTCTCAAGGGCACCCTTTCTGACCGAGACCGACAGGCCGCAGCCCTCTGAGGCCTCGGCACCTGCATCCGTTGCACCCAACTTCAGCGCGTGCCTAAGCGCATGGTCCACCAACCCCTCAAATTGACTTTGAGAGTAGCTAAATCCAGGCATGGGGGCTTGGGGGTCGTAAGTGGTGATGGAAGAAGATGTTTTTTGTTTGCTCATGTTCGTATTATCCTACTGAAGCACCAATCTTCAGCCCCAATCAAGGCGATAATTGGAACCAAGATGTCAAGAAAACCCAAAAAAGGCTATTACGTGCGAGGAGAGTTCATTGCCGAAGGCAGTGAGCTTGACTTGGCTTACAAGCGCGAATTAAAAGGCAGCGATAGCGCCAGCAAAACAGACCTCAAGCGCGAGAGCACTGAGAGACAAAAACTAGGGGTTGAACTCCTTGAGTTGAGGGCGGATTTGCGCGAGCAACTGCTCTCTAAAGGTCACCTCAATGAGCTCTTGGTTGAGGCCTTGGCTCAAGCTAAAAAAATCACGGACTTTGAAGGCAAGCGCCGTCAAATGCAGTACGTGGGCAAGCTCATGAGAAAACTCTCCGAGGAGGATGTGGTCGCTTTGCAAGAAGCATTGCTCCTTCAACACGGGGGCTCGGCCAAGGAAACACAAGCCCTGCATTTGGCAGAGAGTTGGAGAGACAGGCTCCTCACCCATGAAGACGCTCTCACCCAGTGGATGAGTGAGCATGCCCAAACCGATGCTCAAGCACTCAGAGCGCTCATTCGCCAAGCGCAAAAGGATGCAGTACCCCTGAGTGCGAGAGAGGTCTCTGAGGGCAAAGCCCCAAGGCAATCGCGCGCTTATCGTGAGATTTTTCAATGGATTCGACAGGCCCTCAAAGGAGCAGATGAAGCCCAAGAGGAGCTCTCTGAGAGCCCTCCCTTGGAGGACTGAACCTCAAAGGCTCAACATCAAAAAATGAGCCTTCAAATTGAATCAAAACAACTTGATTTAGAAAAAAGTAAAACCATGGACATCGACCCACGTTGTGACACCTTAAAGATTGGCTTGCTCTCGGTGAGCGACAGAGCCTCAAGCGGCGTCTACGAAGACAAAGGACTGCCTGCACTCAGATCGTGGCTCTCCAAAGCGCTTTGGAACCCAATTGAGTGGCAAGAGGCGATCGTTGCAGATGAGATCCCACTCATTCAAGAGCAACTCCAACTTATGTGTTCACAAGGTTGTCATCTGGTTTTGACCACAGGCGGCACAGGGCCTGCCAAACGCGATGTGACCCCTGAGGCCACGTTGGCGGTGGGTGACAAAGAGATGCCTGGATTTGGAGAGCAAATGCGCCAAATTAGTTTGAACTTTGTGCCCACAGCCATTTTGTCCAGGCAAGTTGCGGTGATCAAAGACAACACGCTGATCATCAATTTACCCGGACAACCCAAATCCATTGAGGAGACTTTGGGCGGACTGCCTGAAACACCGACCCAAAAAGGCGTACCTGGTATTTTTGCTGCAGTACCCTACTGCATCGATTTGATTGGCGGCCCCTACATGGAGGCCAGGGAAGACTTTTGTAAAGTTCACCGCCCCAAAAACGCTGTGCACTCCAAACGGGTTTAAGCATCCCTTGCCCCCCAAAAAAATCGCCGCCTTCAACTGAAGACAGCGATTGCCTTTGCTGGCACCAAGACCGAAGTCTTGGCTTAAATTAGAGTGTGCTCAACACCTCTGAGAGGGCTCTTCTGGCCTTTCTTGGCCAATTGCCCGCTGCAGCCTTGCCCACTGCAATCAGCATGACAGGCACCTCGTGCTCACCCAAATGGAAGGCTTTGGCGACGCCTTGGGCATCAAAACCGATCATTGCACCAGAGACCAAGCCTTTGGCTTGAGCCGCGTACATGAGCGTCATAGAAGCCAGAGCGCCCGAACGAATGGCCTCATCGCGCTGCAATTGAGTGTTGTTGTCATACATGCCGTTGGCCATTCCAATCCAGCCGTCATAGGCAGCTTGGTCAATGGCACCGGCATCCAGCATGGGCTTGATCACATGGGGCAAATCTTTGTATCCCATGGCATTACCAACCACGATGAATGTGACTGCAGCGTCTCCCACCTTGGGTTGATTGAAAGCGAGGGCCTTCAATTGAGCCTTTTTCTCTTGTGAGCTCACCGCAATGAGTCTCCAGTTTTGCATATTGAAAGAGGTTGGTGTGTTGATGCTGAGTTGCACCAATTCCTCAATCTCAGCTTGGCTCATGTGATGAGTGGGGTCGAAATTATTGGCTGATGTGCGCTCTTTGATGATGCTGATGGCGTCGGACATGAATGAATACTCCAGTGAGATTAAGGAAAAGGGAAATAACAGTGACGGATAGGTGGGAATTTAAAGCCGAATTTCAAGACCCTAAAACACCCAGCACCGAAAAAAGCCTGAACTCAATGTTGATTTTTTTCAAGCAGCTCATCCAAACTTGCTTGCAAATCGGTAATGCGTTTTTCTTGGGCTTGGGTGAGATCACTCAATTCTTTGAGGGTTTGAAAGACTGGATCATCGGCACTGGTCACACCGTAGGCACTGAAGGGTTTGTTTTGATCGAAGTGCTCGGGGCTCAGAGCCACACCAAACACATCGTACTGCTCTGGGGTTTGCTCCTGCGTTGAGAGCTGATCAGCGGAGGACGGCAAAATGATTCGAGCTGGGTTTCCAATGGCCGTTGCGCCAGCAGGAACGGGCTTGGTCACGACTGCATTGCTACCAATTTTCGCTCCGTCTCCAACCTCAAACCCACCCAACACCTTGGCACCCGCACCAATCACCACGTCTCGCCCGATGGTGGGGTGACGCTTGACGCCTTTGTACAAACTGGTGCCCCCAAGTGTGACGCCTTGGTAAATGGTACAACCGTCTCCGATCTCAGCGGTCTCCCCCACCACCACGCCCATGGCGTGATCGAAGAAAACGCGCACGCCAATTTTGGCAGCGGGGTGAATCTCAATACCCGTAAAAAAACGACTCACATGAGCAATAAAACGAGCAAGCCAATGAAAGCCCAACCCCCAAAGCGCATGTGATACACGATGCATCATCAAAGCGTGCAACCCAGGATAGCAAGTGAGCACCTCAAAACGACTCTTGGCCGCTGGGTCACGCTCAAAAATGCACTCTATATCGTCTCTTAATTTCGTAAACATAGGGCTCTAGTCTAGCTCTTTTGAGGGCTTCTTGAGCGCCATGTGCTTAGCAACACCTCTGAGGATATGGACTTCCTCGGGTGAGAGTTGTGCTCTGTTAAAGAGTTGTTGCAACCTGGGCATGAGTTTTTTAGGAGCCAAAGGATCTAAGAATCCAATCTCAATCAGAGACGACTCCCAATGTGCCAACATACCCGCAATCGCAGGACCATCTGCCAATTCTCGCCCACCCCCGTTTGCTCCTGAAGTCTGCACGGACTCCGAACCCAAATAGGAGGCAGCTCCTCCCAAGCTGAGCCTCCATTCGTAGGCCACCACTTGAGCGGCACTGGCCAAGTTCAAGGACCCAAAACTGGGGTTGGTGGGAATGCTCAAAGCCACATGGCAGCGATAAACATCCTCATTGGTCATGCCAAAGCGCTCGGAACCAAACAAAAAGGCAACGCCACTGGGCGGGTCCTCTTGGGCTTTGAGAAGCTCGAAATGCTCCCTAGGGGTGCGAGTGGGAGGCCCAAAGTCTCTGGGCGTCATGGCAGTTGCACACCAGTGCGTTATGCCCGAGAGGGCTTCCTCCAAAGTGGAGACCACACGGGCGTTTTTAAGCACATCTTGTGCTCCACTGGAGCGCTGAAGGGTCTCTTCTCGGCGCAAGACGTTGTCAAAACGAGGTCTCACCAAGACCAAGTCATCAAAGCCCATGACTTTCATGGCTCTGGCCACACCGCCCACATTGCCAGCGTGACTGGTCTCGATCAATACAAATCTGGTTTTCATGGGTCCTCAATTCGAACTGAAAGATCGCACAATTTAGTTTCTTTTGACTCGGCGAAATACCCGCACAGTGCCTTAAAATAGGCGCTTGTCTCAAGGGATGTTGGACTCGGGGAGTTAGGGGCTTTTTAGCTGACCGTCCCATGCACTGTGGTTCCCAAGCAAATGGTCCTTTGAAGTCGAACTTGTCTTTAGGGTTTTGCTGATCAAGGTTGCATTGTCCTCGATTTACCCAAGTGGGGCCTGAAGTTTTCCCATTGACGTGCCACTTTTTCCCTTTTGTAACTTTTGCCTTTGGGCCTTTTTTTGAATTGATGTTTTCCTTATGATGCCTTCCAACACCCTTCACCCAATGCTTAACGTGGCCATCAAAGCAGCTAGAGCGGCTGGGGCCATCATCAACCGTGCCGCATTGGATGTGGAATCGGTGCGCATTTCTCAAAAATCGGTCAATGATTACGTCACCGAAATCGATCAAGCCAGTGAGAACGTGATCATCGAGACACTGCTTGGCGCATACCCCGACCATGCCATCTTGGCCGAAGAGTCTGGAAGGGAGTTGGGTAATCCACATTCCGATCACATCTGGATCATTGACCCCTTGGACGGCACAACCAACTTCATTCATGGCTTTCCCGTCTATTGTGTCAGCATTGCTCTAGAAGTTCGCGGGAAAATTGAACAAGCCGTGGTCTACGACCCAACCCGCAACGATCTCTTTAGCGCCACAAAAGGTCGTGGCGCATTCATGAATGACCGCAGAATGAGAGTGAGCAAGCGAATTCACTTGAAAGACAGCTTGTTGTCAACCGGATTTCCCTTTCGTGCGGGCGATGACCTAGAGTCGTACCTCAATCTCTTGCGAGACATTACCCCCAAGGTCCAAGCCATTAGAAGACCCGGTGCTGCTGCACTTGATTTGGCCTACGTTGCAGCGGGATTTAGCGACGGATTTTTTGAGTCAGGCTTGCACCCTTGGGACATGGCGGCTGGCTCCTTGTTGATCACAGAAGCAGGTGGCTTGGTGGGCAATTACACAGGGGAGAGTGAGTTTTTATATGACCACGAGTGCGTAGCGGGTAACCCAAAAATTTACGCACAAATGGTCTCTTTGCTCAAGCCCTATACTCGAATCGTCAAGACAAGCAAAACCACACTCTCGGCCCATCATGAGGTGGGCGCCTCTGGAGAGCATGCAGATGTGCAAAGCGATCCCCAAGAGCCGGTGAATAAAAAGCCAACCCTCTCGCGGCCCACCCGCATCAAAAAAGCCTGACAAGGCACTCGAACTCTGTCGCCCTTTTCCTGGTGTGAAAGATGAAAGAAGCCCCTCAAAGCGCAGATCCCAATACAGCTGCACCTCAAAAGGATCAGAGGGCTGATGTAGAGAGCAAAGCCTCCTCTTTCAGCAAGAGCGAGAGTGACACGCCCATGATGCAGCAATACAAAGCGATCAAGGCTGAGTTTGCTCAAACCCTTCTGTTTTACAGGATGGGAGACTTTTATGAATTGTTTTTTGACGACGCTCACAAAGCGGCCAATCTTTTGGGCATCACCCTCACGCACAGAGGTCAAAGTGGTGGTGAGCCCATTCCCATGGCAGGCGTGCCCTTTCATTCTGCTGAAGGATATTTGGCCAAACTTTTAAAGGCTGGCGAGTCAGTGGCCATTTGCGAACAAGTCGGTGAGGTACCAGCAAAAGGGCCTGTTAATCGCCAAGTCGTTCGCGTTTTGACACCAGGCACTCTCACGGAGAGTGAACTCCTGCCCGATAAAAGTGAATCTTTTTTACTGAGCATTTATCCCAGCGACAGGCCCCAAAAATCCTCTGGTTGTGGTTTGGCTTGGATGAGTCTGACGCAAAACACACTCTATCTGACAGAGTGCACCGCAGACGATTGGGCTTTGTGGATCAACAAAATCGCACCCAAAGAAATCATCTACCCTCAAGGGCTGAGCGAGGCGCTTAAGAAAACTTTGATCGGAGCACACACTCTGTGCCCTCGCACCGATTGGCAGTTTGAAAAAGCCCTGGGGGAGCGAAAGCTCTTGGAGCAGCTCAAAACCAGCACCCTTGATGCTTGGCAAGCCCAAGGCTTGTCAAACGCACACGCAGCTGCAGGGGCGCTTTTGAGCTATGCCGAACATACCCAAGGTCAACGCATACCCCACATCAACACCCTGTGTGTGGTCCAAGAGCGAGAGAACGTCGATTTACCCCAAAGTACCAAGCGCAATTTGGAGATCACCCAAACCTTAAGAGGCGAGGACTCACCCACTTTGTTCTCCCTCTTAGACACCTGCATGAGCTCCATGGGTTCAAGAGAGCTCAAACGCTGGCTCTTGGAGCCCCCCATTTCTCGCGAAGTCCCCAAGGCAAGACTCATGGCGATGCAGATCCTCATGAGCGAGACGTCCAAAAAAGCAAAGAGCAATGTTGCTTTGGTCGAGACACCTTTTAAAACCTTAAGAAGCGCTTTAAAGGGCCTCTCAGATGTTCAGCGCATCTCCGTTCGCATTGGTCTGTCGCAAGTCAAACCCCGAGAACTCAATGCGTTGGCTCGGGCCTTTGGTCAGGCTCAAGTCATTTTGGATCAATTGAATGAGCTCACCGATTGCTCTTTTTTAAATCAAATCAAGGGCCATTTGTTAATTGACCCCCGATGGCAAGCCTTGATTGAACGGGCCATTGATCCCGAGCCCTCGAACCTCATTCGAGATGGAGGCGTGATCGCCAGGGGTTACGACAGCGAACTCGATGAGTTGCGTGATATACAAAACAATTGTGATTCATTTTTGTTAGAACTTGAAACCTCCGAACGTGCACGAACTGGCATCCCAAACCTCAGGGTTCAATTCAACAAAGTACACGGCTTCTTCATCGAAGTCAGTCAGGGGCAATTGGCCCGCATCCCTGAGGACTACAAACGCCGCCAAACGCTCAAAAACGCAGAGCGCTTTATTACCCCTGAGCTCAAAGCTTTTGAGGACAAGGCCTTGTCTGCTCAGGAAAGAGCGCTTGCCAGAGAGAAGTGGCTTTTTGAAGAACTGTTGACACAACTCCAAGGCTTGGTGGCTCCTTTGGGGGCAATGGCCCAGTCCTTGGCTCAACTCGATGCCTTGCTGTGCCTTTGCGAGAGGAGCGACAGCTTGGGATGGTGTGAACCTGAGTATGTGAATCACCCCTGCATTGAAATCACAGACGGGAGACACCCTGTGGTGGAGTCAAGACTGAGACAGACGTCGGAGAAAACGTTCATTCCCAATTCAACGCAATTGGGCTCTAAAGCTCGCATGCAAATCATCACCGGCCCCAACATGGGCGGAAAGTCCACTTACATGAGGCAAGTGGCCTTGATTGTGCTTTTGGCATGCATGGGCTCTCACGTACCTGCCTCAGCCTGCGTCTTGGGACCCATTGATGCCATTCACACCAGAATTGGCGCGGCAGACGATTTGGCCAACGCTCAATCCACCTTCATGATGGAGATGACCGAGGCGGCTCAAATTCTCAACTCAGCGAGTCCCAACAGTTTGGTGCTCATGGACGAAATCGGACGCGGCACCTCCACCTTTGATGGTTTGGCTTTGGCCAGCGCGATCGCAAGCTTCTTGCACAACAAGTGCCAATCCTTTTCCCTTTTTGCGACCCATTACTTTGAGCTCACTGAGTTCCCTTTAAAACACGCTCAAGCTCAAAACATCCATCTCGGTGCAACTCAAAGCAGCTCAGGTATCGCTTTTTTACACAAAATTGAACCCGGTCCCGCCAGTCAAAGTTATGGGATTCAAGTTGCCAAGTTGGCGGGCATACCCCTGCCTGTGCTCAACCAAGCTCGGCATCTCCTAGAGCACTTGGAGCAAGAGGCTTTGAGCCAAACCTCACAAGTTGATTTGTTCGAAACTGAATTTGATGACGTGCTCCAAGGCGACTCGGCACTTGAGGCTAAACTCAGAGAATTAAACCCCGATTCATTGTCCCCCAAAGAGGCACTTGATGCTCTTTACGTTTTAAAGAAACTCTTATGACCTATTGTGTTGCCATCAAGCTCAAAGCTGGGCTGGTTTTTCTCTCCGATTCGAGGACCAATGCGGGCCTAGACCAAATCAGCACCTTTCGAAAAATGATTGTCTACGAGAAAAAGGACGACCGCTTCATGGTCCTTTTGTCTGCTGGCAATTTGAGCATTTCTCAATCCATCCGAGAGATCTTGCAAGTCGAAAAAATCAAAGAAACCTCTGCACTAACTGGCGAGGAAGAGGTGATCACGATTTGGAACGCGAAAAGCATGTTCGATGCAACCCGTATCTTGGGTGCTGCCGTTCGCAGGGTCTACGACCGAGACGCACAATCCCTCAAGGCCTCTGGAGTGGACTTTAACGTGTCGTTGATTTTTGGCGGTCAAATCAAGGGCGAAAACATGCGGCTTTTCCAAGTCTACTCAGCTGGAAACTTCATTGAAGCCACCAGCGAGACGCCCTACTTCCAAATCGGCGAATCCAAGTACGGCAAACCCGTCTTGGACCGTGTCATCACGCCAGAGACACCCTTGGACGAGGCGACCAAATGCGCCTTGGTCTCAATGGACTCAACTCTAAAGTCAAACCTATCCGTGGGCCTGCCATTGGATTTGGCTGTGTATGAGGTCAACCAATTTCAAAGTGACAAGTTGCTCTGCATTGATGAAGAAAACCCTTACTTCAAAATGCTTCATACCAGTTGGGGAGACAAGCTCAGGCAGGTCTTTGATGCCATCGAAGACCCCTTGTGGCATGGAGAAAAGACCGACACTCCGATCCTCAATTCAAGTGCGCTCAAGGGTTCCTTGAAAAAGATTTCCTCTCACAACGAAAAGTTGATCTAGGAGATTGTCGCAACTGCACGCCTGAGGCCCGTCATGGCCTCAGGCTGACCACTTGACCCAACCCAAAGCCGCAGTGGCCCAAATGACCAAACCAAATGCAATGCGGTAATAGGCAAAGGGGACAAAGCTGTGGGTCGATATGTAACGAAGCAACCACTTCACACACAACCAAGCGCTGACAAACGAGACCACCAAGCCCACCATGAACAGAGGTAAATCGTCCATGGAGAGCAACGCGCGCTCTTTATAGAGGCTATACACTCCAGCGCCAAAAAGCGTAGGCATGGCCAAATAAAAAGAGAATTCTGTGGCCGCTTTGCGACTGAGTCCAAAGAGCATTCCACCAATGATGGTTGCACCCGAGCGAGAGGTGCCTGGAATGAGTGCCAAACACTGCACCAAACCCACCATCAAAGCGTCTTTGGGTGTCATGGATTCCACATTGAGCACGCGAACTCTGTCGTTGGGGTGCTGATCCTCAGCCAAGGGGCGACCCCACCTCTCGACCCACAAAATCACAATACCACCCAAGATAAAGGTGCTGGCAACCACCTCTGGGGTAAACAAATGGTCCTTGATGAAGTGACTCAGTAAAACGCCAAGTAAAGCGGCAGGTAAAAAAGCGATGAGCACTTTGGCTGCAAAGTCTCTTGAGGACCTGAGGTGAGCCATCGAGCGCACGGTGTACCAAACTTTTTGCCAAAACACCAACAAGACCGCAAAAATAGCACCCGATTGAATGGCAATGTCAAAGACCTTGGCCCGATCGTCGTTGAAGTCAATCAATGAGCCCATTAAAACCAAGTGTCCTGTTGAGGAGATCGGTAAAAATTCCGTTAACCCCTCCACCACGCCCATGAGCGCAGCTTTGAAAAGTAACAATGTATCCAAAATCAGTCCTTGTATTGCCTCAGTGCCAAAAGTGAGTTCATGCTTTGCTGATCCCCTCAATGAGGTTCACCTGTGATTATCTCGCGCTTACAGACCAAGTCGATGCGGGAGGGCGGACTTTTTTACTTTTTTTCAAAACTCTGCCTTGCCCCCTGCAATTTGGACCTCACTCAAAACAATCGATTAAAACCCGTTAAAACTGCCTAAAATCAGGGGCATGAGCTCCAAAGACAAAACACACACCTCTTCCATGGCATCACACCCTGAGACCGACACCAAGTCTGGCTCAAAGGACCTGAGCAAACCCAGTCACTTTTTGCGTCAAATCATTGAGCACGACATTCAAAACGGGACCTACAAAACTCGTCGCTGGGCTGGATCCCCTGGAGGCAAAGCTCACCAAGAGGCAGCTGACTTGGATCACGCCAAAATCAGAACTCGCTTTCCACCAGAGCCAAATGGTTACTTGCACATTGGACATGCCAAAAGCATTTGCATCAACTTTGGCTTGGCCAAGGACTTTGAGGGCGCTTGTCACATGCGCTTTGATGACACGAACCCAGAGAAAGAGGACACCGAATACGTGGACTCTATTTTGGATGTGGTGCGTTGGCTGGGCTTTGATTGGGTCCAATCCCATGGGGACTCAACCGAGAGCAATTTGTACCACGCCAGTGACTATTTTGACTTCATGCACCAAAGCGCAGAAGCGCTCATTGAACACGGGGATGCTTATGTCGATGAGCAAAGCGCTCAAGAGATGAGAGACAACCGGGGGGACTTCTCTAGGCCTGGCGTGAACAGTCCTTTTCGCAACCGAAGCGTTGAGGAGAACCTCTCGCGCTTCCAAGACATGAAAAATGGCACCCTTGAGGAAGGCTCAGCTGTTTTGAGGGCCAAGATTGACATGGCCTCTCCGAATTTGAACATGCGAGATCCGGCCATTTACCGCATTAGAAAAGCGCACCATCACCGAACCGCAGACAAGTGGTGCATTTATCCCATGTACACCTTTGCGCACCCCATTGAGGACGCGCTTGAGCAAATCACACACAGCATCTGTACCCTTGAGTTTGAGGACCAACGTCCTTTCTACGATTGGCTTTTGGACAAACTCATCTCCTTTGGTCTTTTGTCGTCCCCCCCACCAAGGCAATATGAATTTTCGAGACTCAATTTGACCTATGTCATCACGAGCAAGCGCAAGTTGGCTCAATTGGTCAATGAAAAAAGAGTCAACGGTTGGGACGATCCTCGCATGCCCACATTGGTGGGCCTTAGAAGGCGTGGGTACACACCTAGCAGCTTGCGCTCCTTCATTGATCGTGTGGGAGTCACCAAAAGCGAGAGTTGGATTGATTACAGCACCCTTGAGGGCTGCATTCGAGAGGACTTGGAGGGACAAGCTCCAAGAGCCATGGCTGTTCTGGACCCCTTGAAGTTGGTCCTCACCAATTGGCAAGATGTCATGGGTCAAGATGAGAGCGTGAGCGCCAAAGCACCCGTGCACCCCAGTCACCCAGACTTGGGAGACAGAGAATTCTTGTTCTCCAAGAACCTGTGGATTGAGCGCAGTGATTTTGAAGAAAAACCACCTGCCGGCTTCTTTAGACTCTTTCCAGGCAACAAAGTTCGCCTCAAATATGGGTATGTGGTGGAGTGCACAGGCTTTGTGAGCGATACCCAAGGCAAGGTAGAAGAGGTGCACTGCAAGATCATTGCTGACACAAGAAGTGGCACACCAGGGGCCAATTCCGTCAAGGTCAAAGGCGTCATCACTTGGGTGAGTGAGCTGGATGCGATGTCGGCTGAACTCAGACTCTACGATCGATTGTTCATGGACTCAAGCCCCGACAGCGGCGGCAAGGATTTCTTGAGCGCTTTGAATCCAGAGAGCTTAAAAGTTGTTCATGCAAAACTTGAGCCTTCTCTTCAAAAGGCCCTGCCTGGGGAGAGATTTCAGTTCGAGAGAATTGGCTACTTCATTGCCGACGCCATTGATCACCAAGCACAACAACCGGTCTTCAATCGCATCACAGGTTTAAAGGATTCCTGGGGTAGCAGAGGAGAGTAAACAAGAGAAAGTGTTTGGATTTAAATCCAACATTTTTTCTCATTTCGTTCCGTACATTCTGTCTCCAGCGTCCCCTAGCCCGGGCAGGATGTAACCCAGTTGATTTAATTGGCGATCCACACTGGCCGTGAAGATGGCCACATCGGGGTGAGCGGTTTGCAGCGCACTCACACCCGTTGGGCAGGTGAGCAGGCACATGAATTTGATGGACCTGGGCTTGAGGGCTTTCAATCGATCAATGGCTGCAATGGCAGAGTTTCCTGTGGCTAGCATGGGATCGACCACGATGACATCTCGCTCGTGCATGCCCTCAGGCATCTTGAAGTAATACTCTACGGCTTCAAGAGTAACGTGATCTCGGTACAAACCAATGTGACCCACGCGCGCGTTGGGAACGACTTCTAGCATGCCATCCAAAAATCCATTACCCGCTCTGAGGATGCTTACAAAAACCAACTTCTTTCCATCAATACAAGTTGCTTGCATCGACTCCATTGGCGTTTCAATCTCAACGATTGATGTCGGCAAATCGCGCGTCACCTCATAGGTCATGAGCATTGCGGTCTCATGCAAAAGCTGTCTAAATTGACTGGTACTGGTGTGCTTGTTTCGGAGTACGGTGAGCTTGTGCTGGATCAATGGATGACTCAGTACCGTGAGAGATGAGGAGTTGATCATATCGAGGACGTTGACTTTTGAACGAAAAGATTTACACGAGCGACTAGCTTACCTCAGATCAGACCACTGGTCTTTCAAAAGCTTCAAATCCAAAAGTTCTCATTTCTCTATCGACCACAGACAAGGATTGCTCCCCTCAAAGAGCAATCACCAGGCGAATGAGTGAGGGCTAATACGACAGGACTCAACAGACCCAGACAGCACTTTGTTTGAGTAAAGCATCCACCATGAGGGAGCTTGCTTGCAAAGCAGTTCTGCGGTGGTAGAAGCCAAGGGCTCGCAAGCCGCCCAACTCCTCCCCCCCGCCCGCTCGGCCGGGTCCACCATGCAAAGACACAGGCATCACATTGCCGTGCCCAGTTTGCACCGCGGCCACATCACTTGAAATCACGTGAACTCTCCCGTGATGTGCGCCTAAACGCGTGCTGGCTTGTACGACAAATTTCGGATCGTCACTGTACAAGGAGATGACCAAAGATCCCTCACCTTTTTCAATCATATCGAAAGCATCATTGAGCTCTTCGTATGCCAACAGGGTTGCCACCGGACCAAACACCTCCAATTCGTGAACTTTGGATAATGGCTTGGGGTTGGAGCTACCCAAAAGGACGGGGGCCACACAAGCGTGTTGTGTCTGTGTGACGTCCATGAACGCCCCAGAGTTGCCATTAAAGAGAACATCAAGCTCTGAGCTCAACTCCTCAATGCCTTTGATCACGCTTTGCTTTTGCGCAAAGCTCACCAGTGACCCCATGCGAACCGCCTCATTGCTGGGGTTACCCACTGAGACCCGCTTTAACTTTTCGCTGATGGCTTTTGCTGCTGCTTCGTAAGCCAATTTGGGAACAAAAATTCGGCGGATGGCAGTGCATTTTTGTCCCGATTTCACAGTCATTTCTCGCACCACCTCCGAGACGAGTGCATCAAAGGACTGGGTGCCCTCCAGTGCAGTGGGGTCAAGTAAAGCTGAGTTCAAGCTATCGGCTTCGATGTTGAGTCGAATCGCTTTTTGAGTGACCACAGGGTGTGATCGAATGATTTGTGCGGTTTGAGCCGATCCCGTGAAAGAGACAACATCAAAGGAGGCCAAGTGATCGAGCAAACCCTTTGATGAACCGCAAACGATGGACAAAGCTCCGATGGGCAAAATGTTGGCACGAATGACATCCTCAACCATTGCGTGAGTCAGCCATGCCGTTGAGGTTGCAGGTTTCACAACCACGGGGACTCCACTCAACAGGGCAGGAGCTGCTTTTTCCCATAAACCCCAAGCCGGAAAATTAAAGGCATTGATGAACAACGCCAACCCAGGCGTGGGGTTCAGGAAATGTTGACTTTGAAACATCCCATCCTTGCTCAGTGAGGCGATTTGACCTTCCCTCAGTAAATGCGCATCTCCCAAGGATGCACCCAGTTTGGCAAAAGTACCCAAAGTGAAAATGGCACCCTCAATGTCCACTGCAGAGTCTTTGGTGGTGGTGCCAGAGTTGGCTTGAGCTATTTCGTAGTATCTGGCTTTGTTTTGAGTCAATACTTCAACAAGAGCTTTAAGAAGACTTGCCCTTTGGGCATAAGTCAAAGACCTCAGATTGACCCCACCTTCTTGCCTGGAAAATTGATAGGCCTCGTGCAAATCAAGACCCTCGTTTGAAACACGAACCATTGCTTCCCCCGTGATTGGGTTGGTGAGTGTTTCGCCATCACCAGAACCATTTTGCCAACGACCAGCAGCAAAATTTTGTAACAAAGGAGTTGTCATTTTTCTAATCTCTTTCCATACATTGGTGTTAGCTCATTGGGAGGGTTGCACCCAATGAGGGCAGATTGCGTCTTGTCAAACCCATTTTGATATGCACAAGGGGATTCAATGAATTCAAAAAAAACCCTTTTACGATGCGGAGTGGGTCTGATCAAGCTCTCAATTTGAAGCGTTGAATTTTCCCTGTTGCCGTTTTCGGTAACTCGGAGACAAACTCAATGAATCGTGGATATTTGTAAGGTGCCAATCGATCTTTGACAAAACTCTTGAGTTCCTCCTCTGTGGCGCTTTGACCGCTCTTGAGCACCACAAAGGCTTGTGTTTTGGTAAGTCCATCGACATCGGTTTTCCCCACCACAGCAGCCTCTAAGACAGAGGGGTGTTGAACCAAAGTCGCCTCAACCTCAAAGGGTGAGACGTAGATTCCACTGACTTTGAGCATATCGTCACTGCGCCCACAGTAGGTGTAGGTGCCGTCTGGGTTGCGTACATATTTGTCACCACTTTTGGTCCATCCCCCTTGAAAGGTTTCACGTGTTTTGACACGATTTCCCCAATACATCATGGCACTGGATGGACCCTGGATGTACAAGTCTCCAGGCTCTCCATCAGACACAGCTTGCCCATCGTCTCCTCTGAGCTCAATGTCGTACCCTGGGACGGGCCAACCCGTGGTTCCATAGCTCACTTGATCGGGCTTATTGGAGAGGTAAATGTGGAGCATCTCTGTGGATCCGATCCCGTCTACGATATCGACGCCAATGTGCTCTTTGAAGCGATGACCCAACTCTGAGGGTAGCGCCTCACCAGCGGATGAGACCAGTCTCAAAGCCAGAGATTCTTTGTTGGGTAAGTTTGGCGAAGCCAGCATGCCTGCAAACCCTGTCGGTGCTCCATAAAAAACAGTGGGCTTGAGGCCTCCAACTTGGCCAAGCCAGCGCTTGAAGGTTGCATCAGGTGTGGGGCGTTCTGCCATCAAAATCGTCGTTGCGCCCACTCCCATTGGGAATGTGAGCGCATTGCCAAGTCCGTATGCAAAGAAGAGCTTTGCAGCGGAAAAACAAACATCACTCTCCCTCAAGTTCAAAACGTTTTTGGCATACAACTCAATGGTCCAATAGGGATTGGCGTGTGAGTGAACCGTGCCCTTTGGACGACCTGTAGAGCCCGAGGAATACAACCAAAAACCGGGGTCATCGGCGTGGGTACTTGCCGGCTTGGCGAGGGGGTGAGCGAGTTCAATGAAACTCTCAAAATCGATTTCTGCTGGGTGCAAGGGAGCAGTCGGTTTGGACACTATGACCTTATCCACCTCGTGGTCGCTCTTGGTCATGGCAGCATTCAAGGTTGGCAAGAGGGCGGAGGAGACCAATAAAGCTTGAGCCCTTGAGTGTTCAAGCATATAGGCGTAGTCATCTGCTGTGAGTAAAGTATTCACACACACGGGCACCAAACCCGCGTACATTGCACCTAAAAAACTGATGGGCCAGTCGTTGCAATCAAGCATGGCGATGAGCACCCTCTCCTCTCTTCGCAAGCCCAGGCCTCGAAGCGCACCCGCCATGCGTTTGACGCGATCATCGAGCTCACCATACGTGATGCTTTGCGTATCATCGACGAAAGCTGTTTTATGAGCTCGCGATCGGTTGACCTCAAGCAAGTGGTTGGCGAAGTTGAATTTCTCGCTTGGGGGAGTGATGTTGTTTGGGGCGCTCATGTTGTCTCCGAAAATTTTTTTATTGATAACCAACTACACAGGCTTGATTGAGGTCTCAGCCCTATTTTGTAAATTCAATTTTGCCCTCGGGCAACAAATAAAGTACCAAGGCACGACCGTTCGTAACGGTTGGTGAATGCGCACTGTGCTCGGGATAAACCATCCATCCAGCGCCATGACCATCAAAAAGTGCCTCTCCCTCTAGGGACATGATCAAATCAATCTCCCCCAAGGGGTGTGCGTGGTGGGGTCCAGCGATGTCTTTCATATCAACCACATCGACTGAAAAACCATGCAAACTCTCACTGGGCTTGAAGATGCGGCCATACCGAAGCCCTCCCGCCTCTCGGTTACACAACCACCCCTCTGATACCCCCTTGATACAAGACGCCTTAAGGGCTTGATAAGCTGGGGTGTGAACGCCAAAGTTCTCATTGAGCCAAACGCCTAACTCAGCACTCAACTTCTTGCCCGACACCTGCTTTGTGATGTCAACGATTTGAGACTCAAAGAGATGTTGTGAGGCGAGAGAGAGGTCTGCGTTCATGTTTTAAATATCCAAGTTGAGGTATGCACTCAAAAGTCCTAGAAACTTGATTAAACTGCCAACTTGCAGTATTGTGCGTGCTTGAACTTTAAGTTCAGCACCTACCGTTGTCAAGCACTATATTGCATGTTAAAGGGAAAACCCCAATGTCTCGCGCAGAAACGTCCAACAAAGCTCAGGATCCCAAAGAGCCATTTTTGATTTCACTCGGGGACCGAGTCCGAGAGCTCAGGGGCAGAAGGGGAATGACTCGCAAAGCCACAGCCGAGGCGGCTCAGATTTCTGAGCGCCACCTGGCCAACTTGGAATATGGGGTTGGCAATGCCTCCATCATGGTGCTCACTCAAGTGGCCAAAGCCTTGCATTGCACGTTGGCTGAAATCGTGGGAGATGTGACCACCTCCTCGCCTGAGTGGCTCATGATTCGCGCACTCTTGGAAGGAAGAGATGAGGCCACTTTGTACCGGGTGAGGAGCGCCATTGCTGAGCTCATTGGAGCCACCACCATGGGGACAAACCGCTCACAACGCATCGCACTCATTGGACTCAGGGGCGCAGGTAAGACCACCCTTGGGAAAATGTTGGCCCTGGAGCTCAACATGAGCTTTGTTGAATTGAGCACCGAAATTGAAAAAATAGCCGGCTGCTCGGCCAGTGAAATTCAAGCCTTGTATGGTCAAAACGCCTACCGCAGGTACGAACGACGAGCCTTGGAAGAGGTTATCCAACTCCATCCAGAAGCCATCATCTCTACCCCCGGGGGACTGGTCTCAGACCCCACCACGTTTAACGAACTGCTCAATCACTGCACCACCATTTGGCTCAGAGCGGACCCCGAAGACCACATGAAAAGGGTTATTGACCAAGGCGACAAACGACCCATTTCTGCCAGCAAAGAGGCCATGCAAGACCTGAAATCGATCTTGTCCTCCAGAGAAGCCTTCTACTCAAAGGCCAATTTTCAACTCAACACCAGTGCCCAAGCCCTGAATGAAACTTTCCTGCTTCTTTTAGAGATGGTCAGCAACACCATCAGGGGCATCGGCATTTAAAAAAGATTCAAAAATATCTTGACAGCTCCTTTTTATGCAATATACTTCTACTTACAAAATAAGAACTTTATTGCATAACATCCATTTCAGGAGACCGACATGAACCCCGCTCACGTTGACTATCAAACCCAACCCGAACATTACAAACATTGGAAATTGAGTTTTGAGGGCCCTGTGGCCACATTGGCTGCAGACTTTGATGAAAACGCGGGACTTCGTCCTGGCTATAAATTAAAACTCAACAGTTATGACTTGGGTGTGGACATTGAGCTCTATGACGCCATCAACCGAATTCGCTTTGAGCACCCAGAGGTCAAAACGGTGGTGATCACCAGTGCAAAAGATAAAGTATTTTGTTCTGGAGCTAACATTTTCATGCTCGGCGTATCCAGTCATGCATGGAAAGTGAACTTTTGCAAATTCACAAATGAAACTCGAAACGGTCTAGAAGATTCCTCAACCCACAGCGGGCTGAAGTTTTTAGCGGCCGTCAACGGCGCTTGTGCAGGGGGAGGTTATGAATTGGCCTTGGCATGCGATGAGATCATTTTGATCGATGACCGCTCAAGTGCAGTGAGTTTGCCAGAGGTCCCTCTCCTGGGCGTCTTACCGGGAACGGGTGGCCTCACTCGTGTCACCGACAAACGTCACGTAAGACACGATTTGGCCGATATCTTTTGTACGACCACAGAAGGAGTACGCGGTCAAAAGGCCAAGGACTGGAGACTCGTTGATGACATTGCCAAGCCAGCGGTGTTCAAAGAGACCGTGCACAAAAGAGCGCTCGAGCTCGCCGCTCAAAGCGATCGCCCCAGCCATGCAAAGGGCGTGAAACTCTCCCCTTTGACACGCACCTTTGATGCCGATCGCATCACCTACACCCATGTGAGCGTAGACATTGATCGGCAAAAGCGCACCGCCACTCTCACCATCAAAGCGCCCACAACCGAGTTACCCAAAGATGCCAGTGCCATTGAGGCGCAGGGAGAACATTGGTACCCATTGGCTTTGGCGCGCGATTTGGAAGATGCGATTTTGTGCATGCGCACCAATGAACTTGATATCGGAACATGGATCATCAAGACATCGGGACAAGCTGAGCGTGTGCGCGAGATGGATGCCACACTGCAGGCGAATGCATCACATTGGTTGGTCCGCGAAACCATTGGCTTGTTGCGCAGAACTTTCAGCCGCTTGGATGTGTCCTCACGCAGTTTGTTCGCTTTGATTGATGAGGGCTCATGCTTTGTGGGAACCCTATTGGAACTGGCTTTGGCTTGTGACCGCATCTACATGCTCGCATTACCCGATGACCCGGCTCAAGCACCCACCATCAGCACCTCTGAGATGAATTGGGGCTCCTACCCCATGGTGACGGGTCAAAGCCGCTTGGAGAGACGCTTCTACAGTGAAGCAGCTCCTTTGAAAGCTCTCAAAGAGCACCTCAATGAAGCCTTGAATGCAGATCAAGCACTCGCTTTGGGCTTGGTCACCAGCGCACCAGACGACATCGATTGGCAAGATGAGATTCGCATTGCCATTGAAGAGCGAGTGGCCATGTCACCCGATGCACTCACAGGCATGGAGGCCAATCTGCGCTTTAACGGTCCAGAGAACATGTTCACCCGTGTCTTTGGACGTCTCACGGCATGGCAAAACTGGATCTTCCAAAGGCCCAATGCAGTCGGCGAAAAAGGCGCATTGAAGGTGTACGGCAAAGGCGAGAAAAGCGCCTTTGATTGGAACCGAGTTTGATTTTTTAAATGCTTTGGCTGGTGCACTGGTCACTGGCCCTTTTGTTTTTTCTTTGTTTCTACCCAACTTTTGTCGAAATAGGAGTCCGTCATGTCAAGTATCAACTACAGTGAAAAAATTCCAAACAACGTCAACCTCTCCGATGACCGCACTTTGCAACGCGCATTGGAGCAGTGGCAGCCCAACTATGTGAAATGGTGGAATGACATGGGGCCTGATGGCTCGCAAAACTTTGACGTCTATTTGCGCACAGCAGTGAGCGTGGACCCCCAAGGCTGGGCTCAATTTGGTCATGTGAAAATGCCCGATTACCGTTGGGGCATCTTTTTAAATCCTGCGGAGCAAAATCGCAAGATTCACTTTGGCGATCACATGGGCGAGGATGCTTGGCAAGACATCCCCGGAGAATACAGAGCGAATTTGCGTCGCATCATTGTGACCCAAGGCGACACAGAACCCGCATCCGTGGAGCAGCAACGTCACTTAGGCCTCACCGCTCCCAGCCAGTACGACTTGAGAAACTTGTTTCAAGTCAATGTTGAGGAAGGCCGTCACCTGTGGGCGATGGTGTATTTGCTTCACAAACACTTTGGTCGCGATGGCCGAGAGGAAGGCGAAGCACTTTTGGAGCGCAACAGTGGCAGTCAAGACAACCCCCGCATCCTTCAAGCCTTCAATGAACAAACGCCAGACTGGTTGAGTTTTTTCATGTTCACCTATTTCACCGATCGAGATGGCAAGTTCCAATTGTGTGCATTGGCCGAGTCTGCCTTTGATCCTTTGGCTCGAACCACCAAATTCATGCTGACCGAAGAGGCCCATCACATGTTTGTTGGCGAATCAGGTGTCTCACGCATCATTCAACGCACCTGTAAAGCCATGAATGACATGAAGACCGATGACGTGGGCAAATTGCGTGCAGCGGGTGTGATTGATTTGCCAACTTTGCAACGCTATTTGAACTTTCACTTCAGCGTCACCATTGACCTCTTTGGAGCCGATGAGTCCAGCAATGCAGCGACCTTTTACAGCACAGGCCTCAAAGGCCGCTACGAAGAAGGCAAGCGCACCGATGACCACATCTTAAAGAGCCAAACCTACAAAGTGCTTCACGTGCAAAATGGTCAAATCGTAGAAAAAGAAGTACCCATGCTCAACGCACTCAATGAAGTCCTCAGAGACGACTACATCAAAGACAGCATCTCTGGCATTGAGCGCTGGAACAAAGTGATCGAAAAGGCTGGCATTCCCTTTAGACTCAAAGCCCCTCACAAAGCCTTCCATCGCAACATTGGCGCACTGGCCGGCGTCAAAGTCTCTCCCGATGGACGTGTGGTGAGCGAGGCCGAGTGGAACTTCAAGTTAGACGAATGGCTCCCAAGTGGTAACGACCGTGCGTTTGTGGCCAGTCTCATGGGCCGAGTGGTTGAACCTGGTAAATTCGCAAACTGGATTGCACCTCCTGCCATGGGCATCAATCGCCAACCCATCGATTTTGAATATGTCAGATTCGCCTAAAGACCACCTCATCTGGATGGTCTGAACGGTAGAATTAAATGATCGTACTCAATGAGTGGTCCAGCGCACAGTGCTCTGGCCGCTCATTGAAGCACCAAGGGTTGATGGAGGAGACAAAAGAATATGCAAGTGGATGAAAATGGTCTGATTGACCAACATTTGATTGACCCAGAGATCTGCATTCGCTGCAACACCTGCGAGGCCAGTTGCCCTGTGGGCGCCATCACGCACGATGCCAACAATTATGTGGTGAATGCGCAAGTTTGTAATTTATGCATGGCTTGCATCGCACCCTGCCCAACCGGTTCGATTGACAATTGGAGAAAAATTCCAATCACCAACGCTTACACGGTGGAAGATCAATACACTTGGGAGAGCTTGCCCGCACCGTTGAGCGAGTCCGAGCTTGCTCAATTGCAAGGGACCTCAGAGAAAGATCAGGTTCAAGCCTCCCATACAAGCACCTCCCCCATCACCGCCTCTGCCTCATCGGCTGGCACGGCTCAACCCCTCGAACACTCCCAACCCAACATGCAATGGGGCTCTGTTGTCCCGCCTTGGTCGGCGGCTCACCCATACGTGAATTTGCATGGCGCAAAAAATCCTGTAACGGCTACCGTGGTCGGCAATGTTCAAGTCAATGAGGCTGGCACAGAAAACGAGACTCACCATGTTGTGCTCGACATGGGACACATGCCTTTTCCAGTTCTAGAGGGTCAATCCGTTGGCATCATTCCCCCGGGTTTGGACGCAAAAGGTAAACCTCACCACGCGCGCCAATACTCCATTGCCAGTGCCAGGAATGGAGAGCGAGCTGGTTACAACAATTTATCTCTCACCGTCAAACGCGTGACCCAAGATCCCACAGGGCAACCTTTCAAGGGCTTGTGCTCCAACTACATTTGCGACTTGAAAATCGGTGATCAAGTGAGCGTCATGGGTCCCTTTGGCACCTCTTTTTTGATGCCCAACCACCCCAAATCCAACATCGTCATGATTTGCACTGGCACCGGAAGCGCTCCCATGCGAGCCATGACGGAGTGGAGAAGGCGCTTGCGCCAGAGTGGCAAATTCGAAGGTGGAAAGTTGATGCTTTTCTTTGGCGCTCGCACACAAGCCGAACTGCCTTACTTTGGACCACTTCAAAAATTACCCAAAGATTTCTTGGCCACTTACTTTGCCTTTTCCCGCACACCTGGTGAGCCCAGAAAATACGTTCAAGACCTCTTGCGAGAGAAAAGTGCCGACTTGGTGCCGCTCTTAAAAGATCCCAACACTTACTTCTACGTCTGTGGCTTAAAGAGCATGGAGGTCG
>CAIKYO010000039.1 GCA_903831655.1 uncultured Burkholderiales bacterium | reverse complement strand
GCTATCTTCGATCTCTGCACGGACTCGATCACCTAAGCGCATCCCCGCCGTATCTTTGACAAAAAGTTGGCTAAAAATTTCATATGGAATTTGTGATCGCAAATCCTCATTAGGAGTTAATCCATATTTTGCGCACAGCGTCCTCCACTTGTTGGACTCTAAAGCCGACATCGGGCTGCCGTCTTGATTTCTAAATCTGACTGCTTGAGCCCTAGTGGCGATTTCTTCACCACTTAACTCAGATACTCCGTCAATCAAATCAGCGTGTCTGGAGTTCATTTCCAGTCGCCGTTTAATTCTCACCTCCGAACCGCTATCACTCCATAGCATATCTGGGAAAAACTCTAATGCCAACAAGGCTTGGCCTACAAGTTGATTGGCAACACCGTCGTCTATTATGCGATCGTGATTTATCCATAGGGTACAAGCTAGCTCAATAAATGCAATAAATCTTCTTACAGGAACTGGTTCGACATCGGGGTGGATGAGATGAATTATGAGAAGTAGTTTTGATCGCAAAAGGTCAGGGACTTCGCCCGAAGCTCCTGAATGGCGCCAAGCTTCATCTACAAGAAGACCGGGTACACCCTTACCAGTTCCTATGTATTCGTCAAAGCTTTTGTCAAGAAAATTGCTATCGCGAAGACTGAACATATTCTGCAAGCCTTGTTCATCGCTTTGAACACTACTTTCTACATAGATCAATCCATCAGGATTATGATTCCGGTAGTAAGTTATTGTGTTTCCTTCTTCTGAGACAAACTGAGATGCAATTCTTCCATCCAGACTGTCAGTAACAAGTAGTCGAACATTATTTAGGCCAGCTGACTCTGAAACAGAAGGCCAAGTATTCACTAAATTAATTATTTCTTCGGCATGTAAGTTTTTTATCCGAAAGCACTGATGCTGAGCTGTTCTATCCCGACTAAGTGAGAGTGCAGCGATCTTCGCAGCTGCATGCGCGATTGTTTTTGACATCAGAAACGTCCTCCAGGCGAAACCATTCGAGTAGCATCAGAAAACATCTTCAGCAACCCAGCAGATTTCATTTGCTCTGCGAGTTTGCGCTCATTTTCTTCAAATATCGTTCCATCAAACGCGATTAACATGCCTGCTTTTGATGCAGACTCTCGACCAGCAACAATATTACAATTCTCGTATAACCAGCTGTATATAAATTTTTCAAATTCCATTTCTTCATAAATCGGAATTGCCGCCATTACCAAAGCTTCTAGGGCAGGTAAGCGAAGAGTAAAGTGCCTTCGGCCTTTCCAAGAGTTAAGCAATCCACTTGCGGCTGCTGTATTGGCAAAAAAGCCTCTGATTTTGCTAACTTGTTGTTCGCTGAGTGCACCTTGTCGAGCACCTTCTTCTCGAGATACTTGTTCGATAACGCTAGTCAAGTTTTTTAGACATCTCTGGGATGCCCTTCTTAGCTGTGAATGTGTACCAGCACAGTCGACCACCACCGCTAGATTCGAATCCCCATTTATCGATAAAGCCCGATCCGATTCGAGTAGGCATAACCAAATTGAGGTCCAATTCATGATCGCTCTCACACGCTGAACTGTAGGAAGGTTGGTATGACTAAGGATGTTGCATGTACCGTCCCTGTACAGTTCTTCCCACTTGTCGTTATGAAGCTCTGAAAGGACCTCGATAGTGTCAAAAGATGGATTGTCGTCAGGATCACATTTTCCCTGGCTTTTCAAAGTTGCTGCTAGCAATTCCAATGCGGAATTCTTTTCACGAGGATAAAGTGCATCAAATCCATTTCGGAGTTTTAAAAGGCGCTCAAGATTGGGGTCATGCCTAAGTACAGAGAAAGCGTATGCACCAGCACCACGCAAATATCGGCGTTCAAGTTGCACATCTAAACTGGCTTGTCTACCATTGCGAGCATCCCAATGGACTAATGACCTTGTGTAAGGGAAAAAGTGCGTTCTTTCCCAGCCCTTGGTTTTGACCACATTCGGAACTTCAAGCTCTAAACATCGCAACAAATGCGCTACAACAATTGCAGTATGTTCTCCGACTAAAACTGCATCTTTTCTTTCGTGATCGAGCTTATCTGTGATCAGTTGGCGTGCAAAATCATGTGCGGCGCGAAAAACATGGATCTTCTCATCGCTTGGCAACGTACCTTCTTTGCAGCAAACAACCAGGTTAATGAGTTCTAGCCCTGGATAGTGCCCCGAGCCATCAACATCGAAAACTCCACCGAACAGTTTTTTGGTGATTTGGGGTGCTGAAATAGTTGCCATTATTAGCCCCCGACTTGAATTACGCCTTGATCAAGGGAAACGTTTTGTAGCTGCCCCCTCATGAAGACTGAGATTTGCGCCGTGTCGTCAGTTCCCTCTTCGGCAAGTTGCCCCAAGAAAGTCCTAACCCGGCTGATTTCATTCGCATAGAAATCTTCGCTGACATAGCCAGATGCAGCACGAGCAATACACTCAAACGAAAGCAGGTCTAGCTGAAGGTCCTTGGGTGACTTGTTTCGCTCAGCTATCCTCAACACAAGACTACGGTCAATCCAGTCTACAGATCGAGGTAAGAACCATTGTGTTCCAGAAATGGCTCCCCACGCTTGTGGCGCTGGAATCAACTGAACAAGTGAACTTGGAATTTGCCGAGAAATTATTGCGGCATCTGCACTTGCCTTACCAAATGCTGGATCTACAAGATACAAAATCGTTTCAGACTTTCCAACTCGAAGTCCTTGTATTGAGTCAAGTCCAGCAATTATTTTATTTTTGATTGAGACGCTCTCATGAGCTGGTAAATCGCCTTGAAGTAGTCGGACAAACAAATCGCCAAACTTGAATCCAAGATTCAACATCACACTATTTGAAACACCGGTGTTATCAAAGAATGAACGTCTTCTTAGTGAAGCAACCGCAATATTGACGATGTCAGCTTCAACTAACATTTCAGCTCGATTTTGAGGGTTCCCGATGAAATCATCTATGCCATATGCTGCATCCACCATGAAGGAGCGTGATCCTTGGCCAATCCTAAATTGAAGGTCAAGTTGATTTGGGGAAAAGAGATTTCCCCAATTAAGAATTTTTTCATCAACTTTTCTGACTGCAATTCCACCCGGATCTAATTTCATCAAAGTAGCCAGCAAAGGTATACCTTTAGTGGCTCTTTCAACCGGCAAATTCGGCGGTGGAGAGAACAAGAGGTTGTAGTAAGCCCAATGGTTTTGCCATCCTTTATTCGATTGCGATGTGGTC
>CAIKYO010000038.1 GCA_903831655.1 uncultured Burkholderiales bacterium | reverse complement strand
GATCTGTGACGGTTTTGGGAATCGGGTTCAAATGCTCGGACCATGGCTTTTGCTCGCAATGTTTTACATAGTGTGTTTTCTGAAAAGTAGGGCAGTCAACCGGAAATGGCTGGGCCTGTGGCTTTTAGACGATCAGGTTGAAGACTCAACTAAATCTTCGTTTTCTGGCTCAGCTTCAACTTTTGCCTTTGCCTTCTTACTTTTCCAGTAGTGCTGGTCATGCCAGTCTTCTAGAAAAGATTTAGCGTGATCAATGGCCTGCGCACCATATCCATGCATCAGTGATTGAAACTTTGCGATTTCAAATTCAGAAATGAACTGATCATTGATTCCGTCGCGAGCGATTTCATCTTTGTGTTTTTGAATCCTTGAGGCCCAATTTCTAACCTCATCAGTGATGCTTCTGACTTGCTCGTACGCGCGATTCAACTTTTCAAGTTGCTTGATATCGCTGGCATCGACGTAGTACGTGCCATAGCACTTGTTTGCATACTTCAGCAAAAAGAAAGAGTTTGATTGAATCTCTTTGTCTGGCATTCCCCCGATCTAGTAGACATGTATTATTGTCAACTATGAATCGGAGGAATAGAAATGAAGAGAACTCAATATACGGCAGAGTTTAAGGCTGAGGCTGTAAAGCAAGTGGTCGAAAAAGGTCACTCGGTGGTTGATGTCGCCAAGCGATTGGGGTTTGGAGAGGGGCTTTTATACCGCTGGGTTCAACTAAGCCGTCCAGCTGGAGAGCCAGTTGTTGAAGATTTGAAGTTTATACAAGAAGAAAATGCCAGGCTCAGAGCTGAACTAAAGCGAACCACTGAGGAGCGCGATATCCTAAAAAAGGCCACGGCGTACTTCGCAAAACAGCAAGGGTGAAGTACGCGTTTATTCAAGCGCATCGAGATGAGTTTAGGCTGATGAGTATGTGCCGTGTCCTTAACGTGCATAGAAGTGGTTACTATGCCTGGCTTAAAGCACCGTTGTCTCCCAGAGCCATGGTGAATGAAACATTGTCCAATCAAATCAAACATTTTTACGATCTCAGTAATGGAATTTATGGAAGCCCACGTATTTTTACTGACTTAAAGGAGGCAGGAATTAAATGCAGCGAGAACCGCGTTGCACGCTTGATGAGGGTAGCTAAATTGAGGTCAGTCAGGGGATATAAGCGTCCAAGATACAAAGTAGGTAAACCTTCATTGGTGGCTCCGAACCAGTTACAGAGGCAATTCACCTATGATCAACCTGATCAAGCTTGGGTAACAGATATTACATATATCCGAACCTATGAAGGCTGGTTGTACTTGGCTGTTGTGATTGATCTTTACTCAAGAGCAGTGGTCGGTTGGAGCATGAAGAACAGTTTGGAGACAAAGATTGTTTTAGATGCGCTGACAATGGCCAAGTGGCGGAGAAAACCAAAAGGTGAAATTATCATTCACTCAGATCAAGGAAGCCAATTTGGCAGTGATGAGTTTAATCGGTGGTGCAAGGACAATAGATTAAGTCCAAGCATGAGTCGACGAGGAAACTGTTGGGACAATGCGGTCGCAGAATCATTTTTTAGTAGCTTGAAGAGTGAGAAGATCAAGCGAAAAATTTACCCAACACGAGCTGAGGCAAAGTCAGAGATATTTGAATATATCGAGAGCTTTTATAATCGCACAAGACGTCATAAGCATCTTAAGCAATTAAGTCCAATGGAGTTCGAAAAACGCCAAAATGCGTTATGAAGAGTGTCTACGAAATTGGGGGAATGCCAGTCTGCACAATTCTATTAAACGCACTTGCGTAGTTCATTAGTGTGCTGGACTTGGGAATTTTTCCCATCCTGTCATTTCGCCAACGCTCAAACTCTGCAATGTCTGTATGTTTTAAGTTTTGCAGATAACGCTCGCCAAAAAACGGCACGAATTGTTTGTTGATGATGCCAATGTAATCAACATAAATCTTTTTTCCTGCACCTGACGCCAAATCTGCATTCAATTCTTTAACTGTTTCGCGTGCAATTTCGCTGAACTTGCGTTGTGTGATTGCCAGTCCCAACTTTTCTCTGTATCTTGCTTCGTCATACAACTCGCCTGCACGCTGTTTTGCGTATTCCAAGTCTGTCTTAAATGTGCTGACGCGATACCAAGCGTTTGTGTATAACTTAAACTTGCATTGCCACACGCGACTACGCTCGCGTCTATACACAACCAGTTCGCCATCACGCAAGTAATGCACATTTGCAACTGCGGTCTGTGCAACAACATCTGCCAGCGTCTGCACAAGTCTTGTCAGTTGTTGTCTGTCATTACTTTTGTCCGCGTTTGCAAGTTGTTTTGCAAGTTCTG
>CAIKYO010000037.1 GCA_903831655.1 uncultured Burkholderiales bacterium | reverse complement strand
TCATCCTCAATGGGTGTAAGTATGCGTGATGGTGTTCGCTTGGCTGCGGATGAAATCAACAAGGCTGGCGGTATTTTGGGTAAAAAAATCCAGCTCATTGAACGCGACGATGAGGCCAAAAATGAGCGCGGCGTCCAAATCGCTCAAGAGCTGATCAACAAAGAGCACGTGGTCGCCACCCTGGGCTACATCAACACCGGGGTCGCACAAGCTTCACAACGCTTCTACGAAGAAGCCAAGATACCTGTCATGAACAATGTGGCGACAGGCTCGATCTTGACCAAGCAATTCTTACCACCAGAGTTCCCCAACAACTATGTCTTTAGAACTGCCGCGGCAGATAACATTCAAGCGCCAATGATTGTTGAAGAAGCGGTTACACGCCGCGGCTTTAAGAAAGTTGCCATCTTGGCTGACTCGACCAATTATGGTCAATTGGGCTTGTCCGATTTGACCAAGGCATTGAGTGCCAAGAACATGTCTCCTGTCGCTGTAGAGAAATTCAATATCAAGGACATTGACATGACAGCCCAACTCCTCAAAGCCAAAGAGGCAGGCGCTGAAGTCATTCTCACCTACGGCATAGGCCCAGAATTGGCACAAATTGCCAATGGTATGACCAAGCTGGGCTGGAAGGTTCCAATGATTGGAAGTTGGACTTTGTCGATGGCAAACTTCATCGACAACGCAGGTCAAGGCGGTCAAGGCGCTAGTATGCCACAAACCTTCATTCAAGAGCCCAATACTCAAAAGAGAAAAGCATTCATTGATGCTTACCTTAAAACATTCAAACCCAAAAACAATCGGATTGATTCTCCTGTATCCGCTGCCCAGGCCTATGACTCCGTGTATATTTTGGCCGCAGCCATCAAACAAGCCGAGAGTACAGATGGTGAGAAAATCCGAGCTGCACTAGAGAACTTGCAAACCAAAGTAGAAGGTGTAGTCACGACCTATGACCACCCCTACACCAAGGATGACCATGAGGCAATCACTGCGAACATTCCCGTGTTCGGAGAAGTCAAGAACGGCCGCGTGGTTTATGCATATGAAGCCGATCAACAAAAGGGGTCTGACCTTCGCTTAAAGGATAAGAAAAGCGCTGGAAAATAATTCTTAATTCCTCCAAATAACACCGTGACCTCATTTGGCACGGTGTTTTTTTATTGGCTCTGAGCTTCCCCGTTTTTTATTTTTATAATCTTTAACTTTCTCAAATCCAACCCTCATCGCCATGGAAATATTACTTCAACTTGTCTACAGTGGCATTGCGCTAGGGATGATCTATGCCGTCATCGCTTTTGGATATCAGCTGACCTTTGCCACCTCCGATACACTCAATTTCGGTCAAGGTGAAGCCCTGATGTTAGGTGCTTTGGTGGGTTTAACACTCGTAGATACGATGGGTGTGAATTACTGGGTTGCAGTCCCCATCGTATGCTTATTTGGCTTTGTGCAAGGTGCTTTTGTTGAGCGGGTGGGGGTGCGCCCTGCCATCAAAATCAAGAGTGAATTTGGATGGATCATGTCCACCATTGCACTGGGCATTATTTTCAAAAATGTTGCTGAGAACATTTGGGGGCGAGACGATCTGCGCTTTCCTTCACCCTTGGATGAATCACCCTTGAAGGTGTTAGGTGCAAACGTACTCCCCATGGAATTACTGGTCATTGCAGGCGCTATCCTTTTAATGCTTGGCGTTGAGTTTTTCAATAGGAAGACCATTTACGGAAAAGCAGTGGTGTCCACCTTCAACGACCGAGACGCAGCCAAGTTGATGGGTATCAACACGGGGTTGGTCATCACCTTCTCATACGCTCTGTCATCACTGACCGCAGCTTTTGCTGGGATTTTGATTGCCCCCTTGACACTCACGGGTGCAACCATGGGCTCAGTGCTTGGCCTGAAGGCTTTTGCGGTGGCCATCATTGGCGGGTTAACGAGTGGACTTGGCATTGTGGTCGGAGGTATCTTGCTGGGTATTGCAGAAACGACCACGGGCTTCTACATTTCAACGGGCTACAAAGATGTACCAGGCTTGGTTCTCTTGCTTTTGGTACTCGCAGTCAGGCCTGCTGGACTCTTTGGTAAAACTGCAATCAAGAAGGTTTAAACCGTGAATAAATCAAATTCTTTTTGGATTGTCTTTTGCTTTGCACTGGCAGTTGCAGTGCCAGTTGTAACGCCCAATCCCTACTATATTCATTTGGTAGAGACGATCATGATCTATTCAATTTTGCTATTTGGATTGGACATCGTCGTGGGATACACAGGACAAGTCTCATTGGGACATGCTGGACTTTTTGGCATTGGCGCTTATACCACAGGCGTTTTGCTCACCAAGCTAGGGCTAAGTTTTTGGCTCGCTGTTCCATTTAGTATTTTCATAACAGCCTTTTTTGGCGCCATTTTGGCCATGCCAGCTCTCAAGGTATCAGGCCCCTATTTGGCCATGGTCACATTGGCTTTTGGAACCATCATTCAAATTTTAATTAATGAGATGACCTTCGTCACTGAGGGACCAATGGGGATCAAGCTCAATAAGCCCGAAATCTTCAACATCAAACTCAATGAAGAACAGTTTTATTGGTTGGTTTGCTTATTCTTAGCATTGTCTTTGATTGTGGTTCACCGCATTCTCAAGTCTCAGTTAGGGCGTGCGTTTGAGGCGCTGCGCGGAAGCCCAGTCGCCAGTGACTGCATGGGAGTCTCGGTTTATCGCTACAAAGTTTATGCTTTTGTCATCAGCGCAGGTTTGGCAGGTTTGGCAGGCTCTTTATACGCCTACTCTGAACAGTACATATCGCCAAACACCTACAACTTTGAGCTCACCGTTTTATTTTTGCTGGCAATCATCATGGGCGGGAGAAAGACCCGTTCAGGTGCAATCATCGGAGCCACCATCATCGTGCTCCTACCCAAGTTACTGGATGACATCGAATTGTTTCAATGGATCTCCACTCTCTTGGCCATATGCATTTGCTTGAGTGCAGCCATCGCAGTGGTCAAAAAATGGACCTCCTTACAGTCCACCTTGACACCAGTGATCGGTACTGTTTGCCTATCACTGTTCTCGTTTCAACTCGAGAGCATGACCGATTGGAGATTGAGTATTTTTGGCCTGATGATTCTCTTTGTCGTCTACTATTTACAAGACGGAATCGTTGGCTTTGTTTTAAAACTCTCCTCATACACCAAGCGCTCTGATGAAAGCATTTCAGAACAACATCACTCCTCTCAGTCAACGAACTTGCAAACGCTGGGTCACGCTCAGCCTTCAGACTCCTCTGCTGGTAAACTCATTTTGGATGCCTCATCAATTTTGATGCAATTTGGCGGATTGAAAGCGATTAACCAAGTTGACCTCAAAGTTCAACAAGGCCATATTCATGGACTCATTGGTCCAAACGGCTCTGGTAAAAGCACCATGATGAATGTGTTGACCGGTATTTACACCCCAACACAAGGTCAAATTAAATTTAAAGATGCCTCGATCATTGGGCAGACCTCTTCAAGCATTGCATTATCTGGAATCGCCAGGACATTTCAAAATGTTCAATTGTTTGGTGACATGACTGTTCTGCAAAATGTTTTGGTGGGACTGCACCATTCGTTCAAAAGTAACTTCCTAGATGTTTGCCTCAACAGCAAGCGCTATCAACTCGAGGATCACAATGCGAATGAGCAAGCTAAGTCGTTGCTTAATTTTGTGGGCCTGGGTGGTTTGGGAAATGAACTCGCTCGCAATTTGCCTTACGGAAAGCAACGTCTCTTAGAAATCGCTCGGGCACTTGCTCTTGATCCTGAGCTGTTGCTACTTGATGAACCCGCTGCGGGCCTCACTGCACCCGATATTGTTGAGCTCACGCAGATCATCAAAAAAATTCGTGATCATGGCATCACACTCATTTTGATTGAACATCACATGGACTTGGTCATGAGCATTTGTGACACAGTTTCAGTCCTTGACTTTGGCCAAAAAATCGCTGAAGGCAAACCGCTCCAAGTGCAGTCGGACCCCAAGGTGGTCGAAGCATATTTAGGCGGTTCCTCTCCAGCTGTAGCCTAAGAAAGAACACGATCATGTTAAAAATTAATAATCTTCATGCAGGCTACGGCAAGGTTCATGTCCTTCAAGGCATCACAATTGAGGTACCAAAAGGCAAGGTGGTCACCCTGATTGGCTCCAATGGGGCCGGAAAAACAACCACCATGAGAGCCATCTCGGGGATGATCAAACCCATTTCTGGCGAGATCACTCTGGCTGATCAACGCATCGATGGCTTGGAGTCAAATGAAATTGC
>CAIKYO010000036.1 GCA_903831655.1 uncultured Burkholderiales bacterium | reverse complement strand
AGAGGGCAGGGGCATGAGTACCGATTCGCATCCAGATGATGATCAAGCTGTCTATGTAATTTCAATCGCAGCAGAGTTATCAGGAATGCACCCTCAAACCCTTCGCCAATACGATCGAATGGGACTCGTCTCACCTGGGCGTGCATCTGGAAGAGGCCGGCGCTATTCATTGCGCGATATTGCATCGCTACGAAATATTCAACGCTTAGTTGGAGATGGGATCAATCTCGCTGGCATCAAACGAATTATGGAACTCGAGTCAGCGGTCGCGAATATGGCGCTGGAAGTTGCCAAACTTAGGACAGAAGTGGATGCACTCATGAAAACTAACCCTGCAGCATCACGGGTAACTTGGAACCCCAACCGGGAATTACTTGCGCCGCCGGAACTTTAAGCACATCTTCTAACATTGCCGCATAAATATCCCTAAAATCAGTAGTCACCGCAAGATTTCCATCAACAAGTTTTGAAAGTGATGGTTCATCTCCAAAATACTTTCCACCATCCACTCCATTTCCGATGACAAATACTGGGCCAGCAGTTCCATGATCTGTTCCCTGTGTTCCATTGGCTTTTACCCGCCGACCAAACTCGCTATAAACCAGAACCACAACGTCATTTTGGCGATTGGTTCCATGCATTTGTCCAATAAATCTTGTTACCGCTTGTGAAACCGTTCCCAGAAGTGTTGATTGACCTTTTACTTCGTCTGCGTGGGTGTCAAAACCTCCGAGCGAAACCGCCCAAACCTTTGTTGGTGCATTTGCCGCTATGAGTTTTGAAACGACATCCAGTTGTTGGGTAAGAGAGGAATCCGAACCAAAAGAACCTCCAGCTTGCGTTGGTAAGTTGTCAGGTATGGGTGCGGGTTTCTTAAGAATTGGAGTGACATTCTTTCCAAGGTTCAGAAAATCAGTGATAGCCGCCGCAGCAGCGGCTTGGAGTGGCCCGTCACTAGAGTCAGGCAGACCTAAACGGTGCAGCGAATAAGCAGATGCGCGATCTGGAACAACTAAACCTCCCAGTGGGAGAACTGAACCCACGCTCTTAACTCCGGCAAGAAGAGGTGGAAGCACGGAACCCAATCCAATTGCATTCATTGGATCATGCTTCTGAGTATCGAGCCAGCGCCCAATCCATCCAGAATTGGTGAGAGCTTGCGGAAATGCGCTCTGCCAGATTGCCATTGACGAGAAATGTGAGAGCACGGGATTGGGGTAGCCAACTCCGCGAATAATCGCAAGATTTTGGTTATCCCATAATGATTTAAAGCCAGTCATGGTGCCGTTGAGGGCGAATTCAGCATCGAGTGGAATTAAATGCGCATCGTCTACATAAATGCCCGGCCTTGACTGTTTATAAATAGGATCTTTGTAGGGGATGACGGTGTTGAGCCCATCATTGCCTCCATAGAGCGTCACAACAACGAGTATCGGAGTACCAGTTGGAAGTGGGCGAGTCTGGCCGGCAAAGACAATATCGGCAATCGACAATTGTGTGGCGGCGGCGCCCGCCGCTCCGGCGCCAACGAGTTTCAAAAACTTTCTGCGCGAAATTGTGTCCATATCTCCCCCTAGGCGTTTACTACATACTCAGGTGCGTTGATTGCTATCAGGACCAACTCAGCAGGGTCGGCAAGCGAAGTTCTAAAAACGGATTTTGTTCTACCGCTCCAAGCGGCAACGCCAAAGAGATCTGCTAAATATGAAATTCTTGCATCTGTCGCCGGTAGCGCATTGATCGATCTCAAATTTGCTTGCGCCACAATGTATTTAGAGAATGCCAATCTTGCCTGCATGCTAGAAATGTTGAGCCATGCCTCGTCGGTTGGCCAACCTCCAACATTGGGCGGATCAAAAGGAACTTGCCCCATAGCATTTAAATAGTTAATGATGTTCGTATTGTTGTGAAGCAATGAAGGTGTGAGACCAAGAGCTCGACATACAGAGATAAACCATTCCACGGGTGATTTGGATTGGGCGTGCAGTGAGTTGCTCATAGCTGGACTAGTCGCAACTGCTCGAATGAGTTGCAGAATATTTCCACTGGCGAATGCAGATCCAGTGCCTTGATCAATAATAGAATCTGTCGAAGAAATAAATCTAAACCAAACTCTACGAGT
>CAIKYO010000035.1 GCA_903831655.1 uncultured Burkholderiales bacterium | reverse complement strand
TCCAAGGCCTTCAAGCGCTCATCTTGACTTTTGTCTCCGTGCAACGCTGTGGTCTTCAAACCCTCTCTCTCCAAAGAGCGAGCCAAGCGAGCACAGCCCAATTTGCTGTTCACAAACACGAAGGCTTGAGTGATTTTGTTTTGAATCACCAGTTGTTTTAAAGCCCTGCGTTTATCGTCATCTCCAACACTGTAGAAGTGTTGGCTCACTGTGGATGCAGTCTCATTGGGTCTGGCCACTTCAATGGTCACAGGATTTTGCAAATAACTGCTGGCCAAACGCTTGATCTCTGGCGAAAACGTCGCAGAGAACAAAAGCGTCGTCCTTTGTTTGGGCAAGTAACTCAAAATACGCTGTAAATCAGGCAAAAAGCCAATATCGAGCATTCGATCGGCCTCGTCGAGCACCACATATTCGACTTGGTTCGGAACCACATTCTTGGCCTCAATGTGGTCGAGCAATCGCCCTGGGGTCGCCACCAAAACTTCAACTCCTTTTTTGAGCTCAATGGTTTGGGGCTTCATGTCCATTCCGCCAAATACAACTGCACTTCGCAAATTGATGTATTTGGCGTACAACTTCACTTGAGCCGCCACCTGATCAGCGAGTTCTCGGGTGGGCAACAGAACCAAAGCACGCACAGGATGGCGTGCTGGAGAGGTGGAGGTGTTTTCGTGTTTGAGGAGTCGCTGCAACAAGGGAAGGGAGAAAGCTGCCGTTTTCCCAGTACCCGTCTGGGCGGCCCCCATCACATCTTGTCCCGTCAAGACCACAGGAATGGCCTGTGCTTGTATGGGGGTCATTGACTCGTAGCCCATTTCGGCCACGGCTCGGGCTATCCCTGGGGATAGCTGTAAATTAGAAAATGCGTTCATTGATCCTTGTATTGTCGCATCATTCGAGCAAAGATGCCATCAATGCCCATTTTGGTGCCTAAGTTTTGGGCAAGGTGACGCCACTTTGACCTTGATACTTGCCACCTCTGTCTTTGTAGCTGGTTTCACAAACCTCGTCGCTTTCAAAGAACAAAACTTGGGCACATCCCTCGCCCGCATAAATTTTGGCAGGCAATGGGGTTGTATTGCTGAATTCCAACGTGACGTAGCCCTCCCATTCGGGCTCAAAAGGTGTCACATTCACAATGATGCCGCAACGCGCGTAAGTGCTCTTGCCCAGACAAATGGTCAGAACGTTCCTAGGAATGCGAAAGTATTCAACGGTTCTGGCCAGGGTAAAACTATTTGGGGGGATGACGCAAACATCGGCCTGAATGTCCACAAAACTGCGCTCATCAAAGTTCTTGGGGTCTACCACCGTGCTGTAAATATTGGTGAAGACTTTAAATTCAGGAGCACAGCGAATGTCATAACCATAGCTACTGGTGCCATAGCTGACGATTTTTTGCCCTTCATGGGTGCGAATTTGTCCTGGCTCGAAGGGCTCAATCATGCCCGTTTCTTCAGCCATTTTGCGGATCCATTTGTCTGATTTAATGCTCATACCCGTATTTTACACGCCCACAGCCCCAAGAGACAGATTCCCAATGGCTGAATTTAACCCTCAAGGACTCACCGACTATTTCCATCAACCACTCAAGGTCATGTTTGAAACCCTTAAAATTGAGATGTAATTTCATCCGAACTCCTTGGTTAATTTGGGATAATGCCCGATTAGGTGATTTAGCTCGGGGGAGGTAACCCCAACTCTCTCGCTTCAAAGTGGTTGGTCTCTTCAGGCCCTTCATTTAGCCAACCAACCCATCTTTTCTCACACATTGAGCAATATGACAAAGCATTCGTTTTTGGCCAAAAAGAGCAGTCAAGTCGGTCTTGCCATCATGACCCTTGGACTTTTGAGTGCCTGTGCAGTCCCCGTAGACCTGACAACAGAGTTGCAAGGTGAGAGCGCAAAACCGCAAAAAATGGCACAAGATTTGAGCACCGACCTCAAGTCTCAAAATGCGAAAAGTGCCTTCACTCGCTCTGAACTCCCCTTGATCACGGAGGCGACCGCCTTGCCTTCCACGGCAGGTGAATCCCAACGCTTCGAATGGGGACAACAAGTACCCAAAGACTGGTGGACTCTGTTTGGCTCTCCCGCCTTGAACCAATTGATTCAACAGTCTTTGATCAACAATTCAAGTTTGAATGCTGCAAGGGCCTCTCTTCAGCAAGCTCAGTCCAACTTCCAAGCCACCTATGGAAGCTTGGCCCTTCCAAACGTGAATGCACAATACTCTCCCGCTCGTGAACGCATGTCACAAACAAGCTCCAATATACCGGGTGGCGTGGTGACGGACCTCTACAACACTTCAGTCAATGTGTCGTACACCATTGATTTGTTTGGCGCCAACAAAAGCACCATTGCCAGTCAAGCCTCTTTGGCGCAATACCAAGCCTATCAATACAGAGCCGCAGAATTGGCGCTCACAGGCAATGTCATGACTTCAGCCATCAGACAGTCTGCGCTTAAAGATCAAATCAAAGAGACTCAAGATATTTTGGCTTTTCAGTCCAAGCAATTGGAAATCATGGAAAAGCAACTGAGTTTGGGAGCAATTGGACTCTCTCCAGTCCTGGCTCAGCGCACATTGGTTGCTCAAACTCGCTCGAGCTTGCCTCCTTTGGAAAAAGCGTTGGACCAAGTCAGCAATCAGCTATCCACCTTGGTGGGCTCCATGCCCAACCAATTTGATTGGAATGCACTTAGCTTGAGCGAATTCAATTTACCTAAAAATTTGCCTTTGAGTTTGCCCTCTGATTTGATCAAACACCGGCCCGATATTTTGGCGTCTGAGGCGCTTTTAAATCAAAACATCGCGCTTTTGGGCTTGGCAAAGGCCAATCTCTACCCACAAATCAATTTGAGTGCGAATGTTGGCTCATTGGCAACGACCACCAGCCAATACTTCAGCACTCCATTTAGTTTTTGGACCGTGGGTGCCGGCCTGACTGCTCCAATCTTCAACGGGGGAGCTTTGAACTCAAAAGTAAAGGCGGCTAAGGCTGGGTACGAGTCTGCCTTCTACCAGTATAAAAACACCGTGCTCAATGCGTTTGAAAACGTGGCCGACTCCCTCAAAGCGATCGATCTAGATGCACAAACTCTTAAACTGCAAAGCGAAGCCGAGCAAATTGCAAAGCAAAACTTGGCGATCGCACAAGAGCAATACAAATTGGGCGGCATCAACTTCATGTCGTTGTTGGATGCCCAGAAAAATTATGCCCAAGCGCGCATCAATTTGGTCAACGCCCAATCGAATCGCTTTGCCGATACGGTTGCCCTCTTCCAATCCATGGGTGGGGATGAGTGGAGTCCAGATGCGACCGTTTCCGTGGGGCAAAAAGAAGCCATCCAAAGCGTGCTCAAACAGTAAGCGCTTGATTTAATTTTTTGATTTATATTTTTAAAGAGAGAACTAAAAATGACCAAACGCATGCTCATCATGCTCGGATGTATTTTGGTGCTGGTGGCCGGCTTGGCTTTCGGCTTTTATTTGCACATCCAAAAGCTGATCGCCTCAGCTCCCAAGCCTGGCCCTCAAACGGTATCCACCATTGAGATCAAGTCTCTTGAATGGCGGCCTCAACTCAAAGCAGTTGGCAATTTAAGCCCCGTCAAAGGCGTTGACATCAGCAGCGAGGTCTCTGGCCTCGTGCGAGAGGTACTCTTTCACTCAGGTGACATGGTCGACAAAGGCGCCGCACTCATTCAACTCAATGCTGATGCTGAAATGGCGCAATTCAAATCGGCTGAAGCCAGCGCTGAATTGGCTGAAGTGGTTTACCAACGCGACAAAGCTCAATTTGCAGCTCAAGCAATCAGTCAAGCTCAACTTGACTTTGATGCGGCTGACTTGAAAATGAAAAAAGCGCAACTGGCTTTGCAAAAAGCCAGCCTTGACAAAAAGACCATCCGCGCACCTTTTGCTGGCAAATTGGGCATCACCACCATCGTGGCAGGTCAGTACCTCAATCCTGGTGACAAAATCGTGACCCTCCAAAGCTTGAATCCCATCTACGTTGATTTCTATGAACCACAACAAAAAGTTTCTCTTTTGAAATTGGGTCAATCAGTGGAATTGAACGTGGATGCTTTTCCTGATCAATTGCACAAAGGAAAAATCACCACTTTAAACCCCAAAGTGGACCCCGCATCGAGGAACATTCAAATTCAAGCCACCTTTAACAATCCCAAGCTTGAACTTTTACCAGGGATGTTTGCCAATGTACAAGTCAACATTGGTGACGTTCAAAAGCGTTTGACATTGCCCCAAACGGCCGTCACGTTTAACCCCTACGGATCGACCGTTTTCGTGGTCAAGGACGATGACAAACCCAATGCTGAAGGCAAAGTTCAACAAGTGGCTCAACAAGTTTTTGTGACCACGGGCGAGACCAGAGGAGACCAAATTGCAATTCTCAAAGGCCTGAAAGAGGGACAAGTGGTGGTCACCAGTGGTCAACTCAAGCTCAAAAATGGCACACCTGTTGTGATCGACAACTCCGTCACGCCTGGCAACAACCCCAACCCCACTCCCCAGGAGTAAAGAGGTCAAATCATGAATTTCACTGACCTTTTTATCAGACGGCCGGTCTTGTCCTCAGTGGTGAGCCTCTTCATTGTTGTGCTCGGACTTCGATCGGTTTTTACACTTCCCGTCAACCAATATCCGCATACACAAAATGCGGTCGTGACGGTTTCTACAACCTATTTTGGAGCCGATGCAAAAACAGTTGCAGGCTTCATCACCCAGCCTCTAGAGTCTGCCATTGCGCAGGCCCAAGGGATTGACTACCTCTCCTCCACGAGCTCAAATGGTGTGTCCACCATCACAGCCACACTGCGCTTGAACTACGACGCAAATCGAGCGCTCACAGAGATCAACACTCAAGTCGCCTCTGTTAAGAACCAACTCCCGCCTCAAGCCCAACAGCCGGTTCTGACCGTCCAAGTGGGTCAAACCATTGATGCGATGTACATGGGTTTTTACTCCAATGACATTCCAACCAATAACGTCACTGACTACTTGATTCGTGTGGTCAAGCCCAAGCTCGACTCCATTGAAGGTGTTCAAGTCGCAGAGATCTTAGGGGGTCGATTGTTTGCTCTTAGGGCATGGCTCGATGCAGACAAGATGACAGCCTTTAACGTCACAGCCACTGATGTGAGTCAAGCCCTTGCAGCCAACAACTTCTTGGCAACCGTTGGGGTCAGCAAAGGCTCCATGGTAACGGTGCCTCTCACGGCGGGCACCGACTTGCATTCGGTTGAAGAATTCAAACAACTCTCCATCAAAAATGTAAATGGTGCAGTGGTTCGACTGCAAGATGTGGCCACAGTGTCACTGGGTTCTGAGAACTATGACTTCAACGTGGCCTTCAGCGGCGTGCGTTCTGTTTTTGTGGGTATCAAAGTGGCACCTGAGGCCAACGTATTGGATGTTGCCAAGCGAGTTCGAAGCATTGTGCCCTCCCTGCAAAAACAATTGCCCACAGGCGTCACAGGTGAAATTGTCTATGACTCTACGGCCTACATCAACACCTCAATCATCGAAGTTTTGAAGACTTTGGCCGAGGCATTGATCATCGTGACCTTGGTGATTTACTTGTTCTTGGGCAATATCAAAGCAGTATTGGTCCCTGTTATCGCCATGCCATTGTCTTTGATTGGCACATTCTTCATGATGCTGATGCTCGGATACTCCATCAACCTATTGACCTTGCTTGCGCTGGTTTTGGCCATTGGACTTGTGGTGGATGACGCCATCATTGTGGTTGAGAATTTTGACCGACACATGAAGGAAGAAAACTTGCCCGCACTCGAGGCAGCACTGCGAGCGGCAAGGGAGCTTGGTGGCCCCATCATTGCGATGACCGTGGTGTTGATTGCCGTGTATGTTCCCATCGGTTTTCAAGGTGGCCTGACTGGCGCTTTGTTCACTGAATTTGCATTCACCTTGGCCAGTGCAGTGACTGTTTCTGGCATCGTGGCTCTGACTTTGTCGCCCATGATGTGTTCACAATTTTTCAAAGGACATGAACACGATCCAAGTACCTTTGTTGAAAAGATTGATGCATTGTTCGAACGCTTCCAAAACGGTTACAACCGCATATTGCACTCTCTACTCAACACTTGGCAGGTGCTGATTGTGATGGGTGCCATCATGATTTTGCTTTTGGTGGCGATGTTCAAAATGAGCCAATCGGAATTAGCGCCGATGGAAGACCAAGGCTTGGTTGCAGCTCAAGTGGTAGGTCCACCTACTGCCACCAGCGATCAAATGCAAACTTATGCCAATCAAATTTTTAACATTGCCAAGGCACAGCCCGAATACGAACAAATGTTTCAAATCACGGGCGTACCCAGCATCAATCAGGGCATTGGTGGCGTCATTTTCAAATCTTGGGAGGAGCGAAAAAGATCGGCCACCGAGTTGCAAATGTACCTCCAAGGACAATGGAACAAGATCGCTGGAGCTCGCGTGGCGGCCTTTCAATTTCCGCCCCTTCCTGGCTCATCTGGTCTACCGGTGCAATTTGTGATCTCCACAACCGAGCCCTTCCAAAACCTCAACTCAGTTGCACAAAAGGTCTTGGATAAGGTTCGAGCTTCAGGGAAGTTTTACTTTGTGGACGTCGACCTCAAAATTGACAAACCCCAAGCCACTGTGGTCGTTGACAGGGATAAGATTTCTTCCCTTGGTCTGACAGAGCAAGATGTTGGCAATGCATTGAGTGCTGCCCTAGGGGGCGGCTACGTCAATTACTTCTCCATTGAGGGTAGATCCTACAAAGTGATCCCTCAAGTGCTGCAAGTGAACCGACTCAATCCCTCGGACCTGTTGGACTTCAACATCAAGTTGCCCAACGGCACCTTGGTCAAAGCCAGTACAGTTGCCTCCCTCAGTTACGACGTTGTCCCTGAATCCATTACTCGATTCCAACAAATGAACTCAGCGACTCTCTCCGGTGTGTCTGGAGCATCCCAAGGTGAGGTGTTGCAGTTCCTGAGAGACACCGTGGCTGAGGTAGCCCCAGTGGGCTACTCAGTGGATTACTCCGGTCAGTCCCGTCAATACATGAAGGAGTCGGGCGGCTTTTTGGTGACCATGCTTTTCTCCATCATCATTGTGTTTTTGGCCCTTGCTGCTCTCTTTGAAAGCTTTAGGGATCCTGTGGTGATTTTGGTCTCAGTGCCACTGGCTTTATTTGGAGCGATGATCTTCATCTTCTTGGGCGCTTCCACCATGAATATTTATACCGAGGTGGGATTGGTAACACTCATGGGATTGATCAGTAAGCATGGTATTTTGATCGTTGAAGTGGCCAAACAACTTCAAAACAGTGGCAAAACGAAGCGGGAGGCCATTGAGCAATCTGCCAGCATACGATTGAGACCCATTCTCATGACCACTGCGGCCATGGTTTTCGGTGTGGTGCCCCTGGTGATAGCCTCGGGTGCGGGAGCAGCCGGTCGACAAGCCATGGGCATTGTGATTTGCGCAGGCCTCTCCATCGGAACCTTATTTACACTCTTTGTGGTGCCTGCCATGTACCTCTTCATCGGCTCAAACCGTGTGAGTAAAAATTAAACGCTAAGTCAATAAAATAAGCGTTGGACCCAAAGGGTGAAATCGCAAGATTTCACCCTTTCTTCTTTTCATCTCATGATGTTGGCTGCGCATCCCCTTAAGAAAAAGTGGGCGCTTCCCCTTGAAGACTTAGATCAATAGATGAGCAATCAAAAAGAGTAGGCGAGAACCATCAAAGTCCACTCTCTTCGAGCCATTGAAACTAAATCGAATTAGATGAGGTCAATTGATGGGCTTCAAAAAGGAACTGAAGCACTGAGCGTTACGCCGTTGATTTGATAAGCTCCAACAGTTCCACTCCAACTGACTTGAAGATTGCCACCTGTTTTCAATTGATAATTCATACCCAACTTAAGGGTCTGAGCATATTGAACATTTGAGGGACTGGATAATGTATACAAACCGCCAACTGTCCCCAAATCTGCATAGAAAACATTTTGAGTCACAGAACTGTTGTAAATCTGTTGCGCGGTCAACTTACCAAAAAGTCCAAATTTACTGTCCTTGTCGCGCAAGTCATACATAACCAAAACTTCGGAGGTGGTTGTATGGGAGTTGGTATTACTTGATTGATAACCAAGCGCATAGTCTGAAGAGCCAGTCTCAGAATAGGCATTTAAATTAGAGTTTAGAAAACTTTCTCGAAGTATTGGGCTGACTTTAAAGTGACCAATATCAAATGTCTTGCTTGCCCCAAAGGCTCCAAACATAGAGCCACCACGAAGATTAAAGTCTAAAGGAATTTGATCGGTCGTTGTATAGCGAGTTCCATTGAAAGACATTGAACCGTAACCTAGCATCGCATCCAATAACCAACGATTCCCTATTGATGTAAGTGCATAACTGGTCACAGTAATCTGTGAACTTTTGTAATTCATGGGTGAGGAATCGTTATTGTTTGAATTGAAACCATAACCCAATGCAACGCCTAATATGGTTTTGGGCGCAAACTTATAGTCCACCC
>CAIKYO010000034.1 GCA_903831655.1 uncultured Burkholderiales bacterium | reverse complement strand
TCCGCTTGGGTGGGAACGTGGCTGAAGTTAAATTCAATTCCGAGTAGGTCGCTGGTCTGGACATAAGTTATTCCAAAATCAGAAGTGTATTGTTGAATTACAGTAGACATAGATACTCCAGGCGGTCAAGTGCGGGGTTGCGGGGGAAGGTGGTTATCATGATAAATCCTTAATTTTAGTTGGTCGATGCGCCCGGCGGCGATGTAACCGGGCGCATCACGACCATAAATTTATTTGGGCTTGTTGGGGTTGGTATAGTCGGCGTATGGGGTTGGATTGGGGTAGTTGCGACGATCGTCAGCAGCCTTCTTGTCGTCAGCAACCTTCTTCTCTGCAGCGGCCTCTTTCTTGTCGGCGGCAGCCTGCTTCTCAGCAGCGGCCTTCTTCTCGGCAGCAGTGACCGCAGGCGCAGGATTAGCTGCCGTCTTTGTGACGGTCTTGCCCAAAGCGGTCTTTTGGGACCGCAATTCTGCGACCATCTCGGTCAAGAGGGCAGGGTTGCTGATATTTAATTCGATGAAGTTCGCCAGTTCGTCCATCAAGACCTCGACAGATTCAGACACGCCCTTCGTAGATTGCACTTTCAGTGCGATTTCGTTCAGATGAGTTTCGTTCGTTGGTGTGTACATTTTTATCCTTTCGTGATCAGGTAAATTGTTTATGGTTTGACATTTCTAATAAAGCTGCCATCGCCGCCAGCGTTATTATAGCCTCATTGGGTTATCTTCCTACCAGAATAAAAATCCCGGTGACGATTGCCCAAATTGCCAGGATGATGCCGCCGGCCTCTACGTGCACCAGGCTGAAGACGCCCCAAAGGATTAACCAGATGCCCAAAAGTAGAAACCCGATGTTGCCGGGAAACCAGACAGGTCTTGGATTTTGAGTTGTAATTTTATTTGTCCTATCTATGCTTCCAATCGCAAATCATGCCCACAAGTAGTATGAGCGCTATAACCATCAAGGCGACGATATAGGGCGTGATCATTTCACACTCAACCTCGATACCAAATCAATAACCAGGGCCAGCAGACCTATCCCGCCCACGATGTAACCCCAGAGAGCATTAGCGCCCTGACCCTTGCCGGAATTGGTAGCTGCGCCGCTGGTCAAGAGTCTGACCTGCTCCACCAGGTTCACCAGTGCCGGGTCCGAATACTTTTCCTTGCCAGCGCCTTCCCAGCCCATCTTTTCAAGATTCTGCAAACGTTCGTTCGTGGCTGTGATGGCTGATTGCAACTGCTGCGATGAAGCTGCCGCATTTGCATCCACCAGCGCCCTGGTGTTCTCGACCATTGTTGCCATCTGCGAGGCCAGCACAGCAGCCTGTTGAGTATTGTGCATGGCAAATCCTGCCGCAATATATGTATGTGTATCTGTTGCGAGGGAAGCAATGGTTCCCGATCCAAAGGTGTCTATTGATGTTACCGTAGTAGACCTTCCAGTTCCTCCGATATAAAGACCATCCCAAATACGTTGTGACCGACCAATCATGCGAGAGGGTCTTATGCTACCAATTATTTTCATAATATCGGCAGTTGCAGCTACTACAAACCTTTTTGCAGCTTTTCTATTTTTTATCTGATATGGCGTTATTTTGGTTGATGAAATTCTTCCCATCATAACCTTACCAATAACATCAGACACTATACCATCTGCCTGAGTAATAGTTAATCTTGAATGGTTTCTCGAAGAGGATTTATCTGTCAAACATCCTTCTCCATCAATAATTCCAGCTAGCCACCCTGCCTCGTAAGATGTATCAACCGTCCAAACGTCTACGGCGTGCATTACTTCATCACCAACGCGCAAATATTTTGCTTGAATCCATCGCCACCGTATATCGTGACCATGAATTCGTTTGACAAGCCACGGGTGCTGAGGATTACACTTAACGGCTCCTTTGGGTGTTGTTACCAATAAAAGATCATCTTTTTTGAGTGAATTTGCAATAACTATAGCTTTTCTATAGTGTCGCCCCCTGGAAGTTTTCCCGTTTGCTTTTGTTAATTCAGCTTCTTCATCAAAAGCTATGAGTTCGTCACCCACTGTCAAATCACCGGCTTGTCGCCAAATTAAATCTGCACAGAGAATGGGTGTGTCAAACGATACGCAGGCACGCTCGTTCGCCGTCGCAACTGCGGCAGCGTCGCCGGCGCGGTTGGCATCGATGCGCTTGGCCTCTGCCACCCTCAACTCTTCTTCGTAGTGCTCGCGCAGCACCATTTGCTCGTTTATTCTGCGACCTTCGGAGGCAATAGATTCATTCACGCGCCG
>CAIKYO010000033.1 GCA_903831655.1 uncultured Burkholderiales bacterium | reverse complement strand
AGAGAGGTCAGAGAAAGATTTTGGTCAATTACGCACGTCGTCAAATGGGTAACAAAGTGTACGGAGGACAGTCCTCACACTTGCCCTTGAAGATCAACATGGCGGGTGTGATCCCACCGATCTTTGCGTCTTCGATCATTTTGTTGCCAGCCACCATTGCGAGTTGGTTCAGTTCTAGCCAGAGTTTGCATTGGTTAAAGGACATCTCGAGTGCTTTGTCACCTGGACAACCTGTCTATGTGTTGCTCTACGTAGGTGCGATTGTGTTCTTTTGTTTTTTCTACACGGCTTTGGTGTTCAACAGCCGTGAGACAGCGGATAACTTGAAAAAGTCTGGTGCTTTTGTGCCCGGTATCCGTCCTGGAGACCACACGGCCAAGTACATTGACAAGATTTTGGTGAGGCTCACATTGGTGGGTGCCATCTACATCTCGTTTGTGTGTTTGTTGCCAGAGTTTTTGATTTTGAAATACAACGTGCCGTTTTACTTCGGCGGCACCTCGTTGATGATTATTGTGGTGGTGACCATGGATTTCATGGCCCAGGTGCAAAACTTCATGATGAGCCAGCAATACGATTCATTGCTGAAGAAGGCGAATTTTAAAACAACGATGGGTGCTTGAACTGCATGTCTAAAGATGATGTCATTCAAATGGCCGGGGAAATTGTAGAAAATTTACCCAATGCCACATTCAGAGTGAAGTTGGAAAACGGGCATGTGGTCTTGGGCCACATCTCAGGCAAGATGAGGATGCATTACATCCGAATTCTGCCAGGTGACAAGGTGACGGTGGAGATGACGCCGTATGACCTGACAAGAGCAAGGATTGTGTTCAGGGCCAAGTAATTTGGGCTTGAACGTACAAACGGTTTAATGTTTTGAGACTTGGTGTCTCAAGGGTTCTAGGAGAAAAGCAATGAGAGTTTCGGCTTCAGTTAAGAAAATTTGCCGCAATTGCAAGGTCATTCGCCGCAAGGGAGTGGTTCGTGTAATTTGCACGGACCCCCGCCATAAACAGCGCCAAGGCTGATTGAACAGGATTAAAGAGGACGAACATGGCACGTATCGCTGGTATTAACATTCCCCCACATCAACACTCTGAGGTTGGTTTGACTGCTATTTTTGGCATTGGCCGTACACGCGCTCGCAAAATTTGCGAAGCCTGTGGAATCGCTTATTCCAAGAAAGTCAAAGACTTGACCGATGGAGATTTAGAGAAAATTCGCGATCAAATTGCACAATTCACCATTGAAGGTGATTTGCGTCGCGAGACAACCATGAACATCAAGCGTTTGATGGACATCGGTTGTTACCGCGGATTTCGCCATCGCAGAGGTTTGCCAATGCGCGGTCAAAGAACACGTACCAATGCTCGCACCCGCAAGGGACCGCGTAAAGCAGCAGCGGCTTTGAAAAAGTAAGTTTAAGGGAACACCATGGCTAAAGCACCCGCCAATAATGCTGCACAACGTGTGCGCAAAAAAGTTCGTAAAAATGTTGCGGACGGTATTGCTCACGTTCACGCGTCATTTAACAACACCATCATCACCATCACTGACCGTCAAGGCAATGCTCTTTCATGGGCTTCCTCAGGTGGTCAAGGATTCAAAGGTTCACGCAAATCCACACCTTTTGCAGCTCAGGTTGCGTCCGAGGTTGCTGGTCGCGCTGCCATTGATCAAGGCATCAAAAACTTGGATGTTGAGATCAAAGGACCCGGACCTGGTCGCGAGTCTTCAGTGAGAGCATTGGCTGCACTCGGCATTCGAATCAATTCGATTTCTGATGTGACGCCTGTTCCTCACAACGGATGCCGCCCTCAAAAGCGTCGTCGTATTTAAGATTCATTTTTTCTTCAATGAAGCCCACCGCCACGGGTGAAAGACCTGTGGCTTACTGCCCTCTAAAGGGGCAGCCAATTAGCAAAAAAGGAAGCAGCAAGTGGCACGTTATCTAGGGCCTAAGGCCAAATTATCACGCCGTGAAGGCACAGACCTCTTTTTAAAGAGTGCTCGCCGTTCTATCGCCGACAAAGCAAAATTCGACTCCAAGCCGGGTCAACATGGTCGCACATCAGGTCAGAGAACTTCTGATTTTGGATTGCAACTTCGTGAGAAGCAAAAAGTCAAACGCATGTATGGCGTTTTAGAGCGTCAATTCAGACGCTACTTTGCTGAGGCCGATCGTCGCCGTGGTAACACAGGCTCAAACCTGTTGTTCATCCTAGAGTCTCGTCTTGACAATGTGGTTTATCGCATGGGTTTTGGTTCTACAAGGGCCGAGGCACGTCAATTGGTTTCCCACAAAGCCATCACAGTCAACGGTGAGCAAGTCAACATTCCTTCTTTCTTGGTGAAAACCGGTGACGTGATTGCAGTTCGCGAGAAGTCAAAGAAACAAGGTCGTGTCGTTGAAGCTCTTCAACTCGCCACTCAAGTCGGATTGCCTGCTTGGGTTGAAGTGAATGTTGAAAAAGCTGAAGGTACTTTCAAGAAGGTACCTGACCGTGACGAATTTGCTGCTGACGTTAACGAATCGTTGATTGTCGAGCTGTATTCGCGTTAATTCTGGTTAGATCTTTTTAACCGTTTAAGTCCCCGACTGTGAGCACAAGTCGGGGTTGAACATTCAGCCTTACCGGTGTAACGAGCCGAGGGTATTGAGAGGAAATTCGAATGCAAACCCAACTGTTAAAACCAAAAGCCATCAATGTCGAGCACGTGGGTCACAACCGTGCCAAAGTCACTCTCGAGCCTTTTGAGCGTGGCTACGGACATACCCTTGGCAATGCGCTCAGACGCGTGTTGCTCTCCTCCATGGTGGGATATGCTGTGACTGAAGTGACCATTGCGGGTGTGCTCCATGAGTACTCCTCCATTGATGGTGTACAAGAAGATGTGGTCAATATTTTATTGAACCTCAAAGGTGTTGTGTTCAAGTTGCACAACCGTGACGAAGTCACACTGAGCCTCAGAAAAGAGGGCGAAGGTGTGGTGAGCGCGGCTGACATTCAAACGCCTCACGATGTAGAGATCATCAACCCCGAGCACGTCATTGCCAATTTGACGCAAGGTGGAAAGATTGACATTCAACTTAAAGTTGAAAAAGGTCGTGGCTATGTGCCTGGTACAGTTCGCCGCTATGGTGAAGAGCCCTCCAAGACCATTGGCCGCATTGTGCTCGATGCCTCTTTCTCTCCTGTGAGCCGTGTGAGCTACAGTGTTGAGAATGCGCGTGTTGAGCAAAGAACGGATTTGGATCGCTTGGTCGTTGAGATCGAGACCAATGGTGCCATCACTGCTGAGGATGCAGTTCGCGCTTCAGCCAAGATTTTGGTTGAACAGTTGGCTGTGTTTGCACAATTGGAAGGCAGCGAGTTGGCAGCCTTCGATTCACCCTCTCCCAGAAATGCACAGCAATTCGATCCGATTTTGTTGCGCCCTGTGGATGAGTTGGAACTCACCGTGCGTTCAGCCAATTGCTTGAAAGCAGAAAACATTTACTACATTGGTGACTTGATTCAGAGAACAGAGAATGAACTCTTGAAGACGCCTAATTTGGGTCGCAAGTCATTGAACGAGATCAAGGAAGTTTTGGCTTCTAGAGGACTCACCTTGGGCATGAAGCTTGAGAGCTGGCCTCCTGCAGGATTAGATAAGCGCTGATTTTTTCATCAAGAGGTGAAGCCTTACCAGGCTCGCCTTTTGAGAAGAAATCTGCAAACCAGTGGTGTTGCGAGAGTCTAGAACACCGAGCCATGGGTACCTGATACGGCCCAGGGTAAAACAAAAAACCTTTTAAAGGAATCAAAATGCGTCACGGACACGGACTTAGAAAACTGAACCGCACAAGCGAACACCGCTTGGCGATGCTCAAAAACATGATGAACTCGCTCTTGAAGCATGAAGTCATCAAAACAACACTTCCCAAAGCCAAAGAGTTGCGTCGTGTGGTTGAGCCCATGATCACATTGGCCAAAGAGCCTACAGTGGCCAATCGTCGCCTTGCGTTCAATCGCTTGAGAGACCGCGAGATGGTGGTCAAGCTCTTCAATGAACTCGGCCCACGTTACAAAACACGTCCTGGTGGTTACACACGTATCTTGAAAATGGGTTTCCGCGTGGGTGACAATGCACCGATGGCTCTCGTTGAACTCGTTGATCGTCCAGAGATCGAAGAAACTTCACCCACAGCAGCCGAATAAGGTTACAATCAATCTCTTACCGCGCGATGGAGCAGCCTGGTAGCTCGTTGGGCTCATAACCCAAAGGTCGCAAGTTCAAATCTTGCTCGCGCAACCAAATGCTGAGAGTCTAAGATTCTCAAAATTGAAAAGATACCCACCGAAGTCATTTGGTGGGTTTTTTTTCGTCTGTTCTCCTCTGAGGGCCCGAAAATGTGGGGCCCAAAGGGTGAGCTCAATTCTGATCATAATGATGGGTATGGATTCTTTTCAGGTGAACACCGTTTCTATGGATGAGGAGCGCAGTTGGCTTGCGCTTCACACCTTGAATGCTCTTGATGAGCGTTTGAGAGCCTTCCAAATAGGCGAGCGCCTTGTGATCTCAACCCCACATGGCCAACAAGTCTGGCATCGCTTTGGAAGCCCTCACAACGAGCCCTTGGTGCTCTTGCACGGGGGCAGTGGGAGTTGGCTGCACTGGGTGAGCAACGTGGTGTCTTTATCAAGCACGCGGTGTGTGTACGCCATGGACTTGCCCAGCATGGGAGACTCTGATTTGCCCGCTGGGGTGATGGATGCCGACGATTTAACGCCTGCTTTGGAGTTGGGCTTTAGGGCGCTTTTCAAGGGAGCGGCTGTGAGCGTCATGGGATTTTCTTTTGGAGGCTTGTGTGCGGGTTTGCTGGCCTCACAGGTGCCCAGTCTCTTTAAAGAGTTGATCTTGGTGGGGGCGCCGGGTCTGGGTCTCTTTGGGCCACCTCTCAAGCTCAGGGGCTTAACGCCTGGTATGGATGAGTCTCAGGTGCTTGCAGTGATGAAGCACAATTTAAAAGTGATGATGGTGAGCGATGAAGCGTGTTTAGATGAGTTCACGCTTCACTTGCAACTCAAAAATGTGAGTCGCGACCGATTGAGACGGCGACGCTTGGCCAGAACCGATGTGATGCTCACGTTGCAAGCATCATGGACCTGTCCCGTGCACACGGTGTGGGGCGAGATGGATGTGCTCTTCAAAGGACGCCTAGGAGAGGTTCAAGGCTTGTTGAATCGGTGTGATTTGAGAACACACACCTTGATTGAAGGTGCAGGACACTGGGTCATGCATGAAAAGAGCCAAGCGTTTAACGAACACATCAAAGCCCTCTTGAATTGAGGCGATGTCTTTGGCCAAGACGCATCAAATGGAGTAAGCTCAAACTGTATAAACGATGTTCATGACCAACTCCAAGACCAAGGGAAAGTAGCGATGCTCTATAAATTCAAATCAAAGGCCACAGCCGACCTGATCATGTTGGGAGAGCACGCCGAGCCCATTTTGAGAGTCTTGGGCAAAGAGGTGGGGCCCCAAGGCATTGTGCTCAGTGCAGACTTGCAGCGTGCCATCGGGCTCTTAGAGGACGCCATCAAACGGCATGGCCGTGAGCCAAGTGCGAACACCGATCGCAGCCAAGGGGCAGACGAGATGGTCAAGCAAGAGGGTGCATTGGCGGTGAGCTTTGGGGTGCGCGCACAACCCATGCTCAGCATGATGAGGCAAGCCTTGAAGGAGGAGGCTGACATTGTTTGGGGTGTGTGAGTGTTTGCGTGAAAGAGCTTTTGCAAGCGCAAAGCTTGGTGCGTGAGAATGCTGGGTGCCTGACCAGGCTTGACATGACACCACCCCTTCAGTCCCTACCCCTTAACGTTGACCTCAAGAAACTCTCGCATGAACCACCCCTCACCCAAGCCCCCCAGCTCAAACGTGTCCCCAGCACTCGCTCAGCCTTTTGCCGGTTTGACGCCCTCCAGAGTGGTGGACGCCATTTGTGATTTGGGCTTTGAGTTGGATGGCCGCATTCAGTCTTTGAGCTCCTATGAGAACCGTGTCTATTCGCTCACGATGGAGGGAGAGGAGAGGGCGTGTGTGGCCAAGTTCTATCGACCCCAGAGGTGGAGTGACGAGCAAATCAAAGAGGAACATGACTTCGCGCTTGAGCTCCAGCAGGCCGAGATCCCAGTTGTGGCCCCTTGGGTGGTCAAAGGCAAGACCTTGCACCACGTGCAGTTCACACGGGAGGAGATCTCTTTGGACGAGGAGGTCGCTCAGGCCCCAGATTCCAAGGGGCTGAGCATGGACGTTAGGTTTTGTGTGTATCCCAAAAAAGGGGGACGTTGGCCAGAGTTGGAAGACCCTGAGGTGTTGGAGTGGATCGGTCGATATTTGGCACGCATCCACACTGTGGGGGCGCAACAAGCGTTTGAACACCGAGCGACATTGAACCCACAGACCATGGGATGGGAGCCCAGGCACTTTTTGCTGAGCCAAGACTTCATGGTTGAACATCAACAAAAGGCATGGGCTTTGGTGAGTGAGCGGGCCATTGTGCAAACGGAGCGTTTGTTTGAGATCGTCAATCCCGTGTTCATTCGAGTTCACGGGGATTGTCATCCGGGCAATATTTTGTGGACCCCTGTCGGGGATGATCACTCGGGCGGTCCTCACTTTGTGGACTTGGACGATGCACGCATGGCGCCAAGCGTGCAAGACCTGTGGATGCTCATGGGGGGGAGCCAAGCCGAGAGGGTGCTCGCTGAGAGTTGTTTGCTAGAAGGCTACGAGAGCATGAGGGCCTTTGATCGCAAAGAGCTTCGATTGATCGAGGCTCTTAGAACGCTCAGAATGATTCACTACAGTGCTTGGTTGGGAGCGCGGGTCAAAGACCCTGCCTTTGCGCAGCATTTCGCATGGTTTGGCTCCGAGAGTTACTGGAGCGAGCAAATTCAAAGCTTAGAAGACCAGTGCGTCTTGATGGACGAAGAGCTGAGCAAAGAGTGAGCCTACAATGGAGAGCGTGCGCATGAAGATTTTTTGTGCGTCCTTGACCTTGACCTTGGCCTTGGCCTTGACCCAAAGCTTGACCCGTTCCGACCCACCCTTATCCTCAAAGAAGTGAGACCCCCGCATGAGTGAAGACCACGCAGAGATGCGCCTGAACAAACGCATGGCCCAAATGGGCTTGGCCTCCAGAAGAGAGGCCGACGAGTGGATCGAGCAAGGATGGGTTCGTGTCAATGGGCGTGTGGCTCAAATGGGCATGAAGGTCACCGAACAAGACCGCATCGAGGTGGAGCGAGAAGCCACCCAAAAACAAGATCAAAAAGTCACCGTCCTCTTGCACAAGCCCATGGGCTACGTGAGTGGACAAGCTGAGGACGGGCATGTGCCGGCCATCAAACTGATTGAGCCCGTGAACCATTGGGCCCTAGACCGCTCCCCCATTCGCTACACAGGCTCGCACTTGAAGGGCTTGGTACCCGCGGGTCGACTGGACATCGATTCGGTGGGCCTTTTGGTGCTCACCCAAGATGGGCGAGTGGCCAAGCAGTTGATTGGTGAGAACAGTGAGCTGGAAAAAGAGTACTTGGTGCGAGTTGAAATCGACGAACGCCACTCTAGCGGTGCTTTGGTGGGCGGTTCTGCTCACGTGGTCACCAACGACGAGACGCCCTACAGAGGTCCGATTTCGCAAAGTCCGCAAAAGCTCTTCTCCCCAGCAAACCTTCAGTTGTTGCGCCACGGCTTGAGCTTGGATGGAGAGAGGCTCAAACCCGCGCGGGTCGATTGGCAAAACCCAGATCAATTGCGCTTTGTGCTCACGGAGGGCAAAAAGCGACAAATACGGCGCATGTGCGAACAAGTGGGCCTCAAAGTGGTGGGCTTGAAGCGCATTCGCATGGGTCGTGTGGTGCTGGGCTCCTTGCCTGTTGGCGAATGGCGGTATTTGGGCAAAGATGAGCACTTTTAAGGGCTGATGACACCCGCTTGGGGCGGGCTTGAAGCGAATGGCTTGCCCCTTGAAATTTCTTGCACCCATCCCCATCTCTAGGGATGACCAGGGGGTAGGCCCCTTTTTAACCGTAACCCATCAAACCATGACCAAGCAAACCCATGCCTTTCAAGCCGAAGTTGCACAACTGTTGCACCTGGTGACCCATTCTTTGTATTCGAACAAAGAGATCTTTTTAAGGGAGTTGATCTCCAACGCATCCGATGCGTGTGACAAATTGCGCTATGAGGCGTTGAATCACCCCGAGCTCTTTGAGGATCAGTCCAACTTGGAGATTCGGGTCACGTTTGACAAAGAGAAGAAAACCCTCACCATCTCAGACAACGGCATTGGCATGAGCCAAGCCGAGGCGGTGGACCACTTGGGCACGATTGCCAAGAGTGGCACCAAGGACTTCATGTCCAAACTAGAAGGTGCACAAAAAGCCGACGCCAAGGAGCAAGGCTCTTTGATTGGTCAGTTTGGAGTGGGCTTTTACTCGGGCTTCATCGTGGCCGACAAAATCGTGGTCGAAACCCGCCGCGCAGGTCTCAGTCCCGCTGAGGGCGTGCGCTGGACCAGCCCCGGTACCGGCGAGTTTGAGGTGGAGACCATCGAGCAAGCGCAGCGCGGCACGCACATCATTTTGCATTTGAGAGAGGATGCGCTGGAGTACCTGAGTCAGTGGAAGCTCAAAGGCATCATCAGCAAATATTCAGATCACATTTCACTGCCCATTTTGATGCTCAAAGAGGAGTGGAAGGACGGCGAGAACGATCAGCCGGGCGAGATGGTTACAACCACCGAGTGGGAGACCGTTAACAAAGCAAGTGCGCTTTGGACACGACCCAAGAAAGATTTGAGCAAAGAGGACTACCAGTCCTTTTACAAGGCGATCTCTCACGACTTTGAGGACCCCTTGACTTGGAGTCACAACCGAGTGGAGGGCAGCACCGAGTACACACAACTGCTCTACATCCCCAGCAAAGCGCCCTTTGACTTGTACAACCGAGACAAGCGAGCTGGGGTGAAGCTTTATGTGAAGCGTGTCTTCATCATGGAGGATGCGGAAGCGTTGATGCCTGTTTACTTGCGCTTTGTCAAAGGGGTGGTGGACTCTGCCGATTTGCCCCTCAACGTGAGCCGCGAGTTGCTCCAAGAAAGCCGTGACGTCAAAGCCATTCGCGAGGGCAACACCCGCCGCGTGCTCTCGATGTTGGAGGACTTGGCGAACAAAGACCACGCCAAAGATGACGCCAGCGAAGAGGATAAAGCACTTGCAGGCCAATACACCAAGTTCTACGAGTCCTTTGGTGCGGTTTTGAAGGAAGGTTTGGGTGAGGACTTCACCAACCAAGAAAAAATTGCCAAGTTGTTGCGCTTCGTGAGCACCAAGAGCATCGCCGAGAGCGACAAACCAACGGTCTCTTTGTCTGAGTACAAGTCGCGCATGAAGGACGGGCAAGAGGCGATTTACTACATCACCGCCGACAACTTGTCTGCAGCCAACCACAGCCCACAGCTTGAGGTGTTCAAGAAAAAGGGTCTGGAAGTGCTGTTGATGACGGACCGAGTGGACGAGTGGGCCTTGAGCTTTCTCACCAAATTCGAAGACTTGCCCCTCCAAAGTGTGGCCAAAGGCGCTGTGGACCTTGGGTCCTTGCAAGATGAAGAAGAGAAAAAGGCAGCTGAAGAAGCCCAAGAGTCTTTCAAGCCCGTATTGGCCAAGCTCAAAGAGGCGCTCAAAGACAAAGCGGAGGATGTGCGTGTGACCACCCGTTTGGTTGATTCGGCTGCTTGTTTGGTCGTGAAGGACCAAGCCATGTCGCTGCAACTCTCGCGCATGCTCAAGCAAGCCGGCCAAGAGGCACCCGAGGTCAAGCCCGTGCTGGAGGTCAATCCTGAGCATGCGCTCATCAAAAAGCTCTCAGGAGAGGGAGGTGCAGTGCATTTCCACGACTTGGCGCACATTGTCTTTGACCAAGCCTTGTTGGCTGAGGGCGGCTTGCCTGCCGATCCAGCTGAGTACGTCAAGCGAGTCAACGCCTTGTTGGTCTAAGCTTGGTGTCAGCACAGGAGAGTCCTCAGTCGAGCAGATCGGCTGGGGACTCTTCTGTTTTTAAGCAATGCTTGGATAGCCCAAGGGCTTTAGGTGATGGACCCAGCTGTCAAGTTCAGACAAAGAGAAGCGGAGATGAACAGGTGTGCTGATGCGCTGATGTGCTGATGTGTTCAGCAAAGCAGCACAGGGGTCTCATGTGGCGCTTACCGCTCTAGGAATGGCTCAGGGCTTCACGCTCTCAAAACCCGATTTTTCTCGGTGTGCTTGGTGCTCAGGGGACACGAGCAAATCCAAAAAAGCCTTGGCCAGTTCAGGGTGATGGCCCTTGGGACAAATGGCCGCTTGGTACAAAGTTCCAAGTGCAAACTCGGCTGGGAGTGTGCCCGTCCAAGACACGCCGGGGGTGTAGAGGATTTCTGTTTTTTGGGTGCTGCCCCAAGCCCCTTGCAGGCCCTCCTCGGCGAGGTGCTTCATGGCGATGGCGCCATTGGGGAACTTCCTTATTTTGTGCTCCATCTCAGTCCACAAGCCCAGTCTCTCAATCACCCCTTTCAGGTGAATGCCAGCGGTGGAGTGCTCGGTGTCGGGTACATAAAACGCCGTGCACGTGCGAAGCACGTGGGCCAAATCTTCGCTGCTGGAGACCTGAACACTTGCATCGCTTGGAGCTTGTGCAGTCGGTCTGGCCAGGCCGGTGCTCACGAGCCCCAAATTCACTCGCGAGTGGGGCTCTAAGAGTCCTTCATGGGTGAGTTGATCCAAAATCACTTGTGAGGAGATCATCACATCGGCTGTTGGATTCATGGCCGGGTCCACGCCCTGCAAGCTCTGTAAGAAGACCTCTTTCATGGCACCTACGGCGCCAAAGCTGCATGAAAGACTCAGGTTCGCGTGCGAGGTCACGAACTCCATTTCCAGCGAGCGCACAAGCCCCTGAGCCGCACCGGCGCTGATGATTCGAAGGGTGGGGTGTGTCATGTGGCTTGGTGTTGGGTTTAAAGGGAAATTTAAAAAGGCTTGAATTCACAGATGCGTCAATTGGGCTCGATGCCGGCTTGTTTGATCACTTGGGCCCATTTGGCCACATCTTGACGCACGTATTGATCAAAGACCGCTGGGCTCATGAAAAGAGGCACAGCGCCTTGTTGGCTCCATGCTTTTTGCACCTCTGGGTTTTTGGTGATGGAGGTGACGGCAGCATTGAGTTTATCAACGATGGGCTTGGGTGTTCCACGAGGCGCCATGAGACCCACCCAAATGGTGGCCTCGTAGCCCGTGACACCGGCCTCGTTCATGGTGGGCACATCGGGGAGCACATCGCTTCTCTTAAGACCCGTGGTGGCCATGGCGCGCACTTTGCCTGATTTGACTTGTTCGGTCATGGTGGTGACCGCATCAAACATCATGTCGACTTGTCCGCCAATCACATCCGTTCTGGCGCCCGAGCTGCCCTTGTAGGGCACGTGCACCAAGTCTATGTGGGCCAAGCTCTTGAAGAGCTCGCCAGCCATGTGATACGGCGTACCAGGACCCGAGGAGGCGAAGTTCAATTTGCCGGGATGCTCTTTGGCAAACTTGATCAGATCCGCAATGTTTTGAAATCCGGTGCTGGGGTGTGCGACCAGCAGCAAGTCTGAGTAATTGATGGGGGCCACGCCCGTGAAATCTCGGGTGAGCGAGTAGGGCTTGTTGGCAATGAGGGTTTCATTGACCGTGTGTGCGTTTGACATGAGCAGCAAGGTGTATCCATCCGCTTGCGCTTTGGCAGCCAAGTCGGTGCCAATCACCGAGCCCGCTCCTGGGTGGTTGTCCACGACAAAGGGGTTGTTCAAGGACTCTTGCAGTTTGATGGCGATAAAGCGAGCGTAATTGTCTGCTGGGCCACCCGTTGCAAAGGGGACCACGATTTTGACGGGTCGAGTGGGGTAGGGGGCGGCATTGTTTTGAGCCCAAAGCATGGCGGGGGTCAGGGCCAAGCAGCCCAGCACCCAGAGTGCACGTCGGTAAGAGGCCAAGAGGTGTGAGGACAGGATCATGGTTGAACTCCCATTTTTTTAACGACTTCGCTCATCTCTTTGATGTCGGAGGTGAGGTATTTTTCGAACTCAGGGCTATCGAGGTAAGCCATGGGCGAGCCCGCACTTTGAATGGCATCGATCACTTTGGTGTCAGAGGCGGCATTTTTGGCGGATTGGCGAATTTTTTGCACGATCACCTCCGGCGTTCCACTGGGCACGAAGAGGCCGGACCATTGAGCGTATTCTGCTCCAAAACCTTGCTCCTTCAGGGTGGGGGTGTCGGGGAGCGCTGCCAAACGAGCGGGCCCCCAGTGAGCGAGTGCTCTCAATTTGCCAGCCTTGATGTGTTGAAGCACCGTGGCAGGGCCTGTCGCCACTGCATCGATTTGACCGCCCAAGAGAGCCACCACCGCTGGACCGGCGCCAGTGTAGGGGATGTGATTGAGTTTGATGCCGGTGTTTTGAGCCAGCATCTCCATGGGCACATGCATGGTGCCATAGTTGCCTGAGGTGCCATAGCTCAGTTGGCCGGGTCGTTTTTTGGCCTCCTCAATCCACTCCTTGGTGCTGGCCCAAGGTGAGTCGGCTTTGACCACCAAGACCGTTGGGTCGGCGGTGAAGCGAGCGACGGCTCGCAAGTCTTTGTGCAAGAACAAGGGTGTGCGACCCAAGATTTGATCGGCTTGGGGCAGCACGCTCAAAGAAGACAGGGCCATCAAAAGCGTGTAGCCATCGGCTTTGGCGTGTGCCACAAAGCCCATGCCGATGCCACCTCCTGCACCGGGTTTGTTCTCAATCACCACGGCTTGACCCAAGTCCTTGGACATCGCATCTGCCAAGGGGCGAGCCACGATGTCGGCCACACCTCCTGGTGGAAAAGGGACCACGAGGGTGATGGTTTTTTGCGGGTAGGCGGGAGCGGGTGAGCCTTGCGCCAGAGCGCTTTGGACTGCAAGGCTTGCCCACAGGGCAAGGAGTCCACTCAGGCATCGAGGGGCAAAACGCTTGAGGCTCGTGGGTGGTGAGAGATTCATGGTGCAAAAGGGGATAGGTAAAGACAACAACCCATTATGGGCAATCCAGGTCACTTTGTGCGCTAGGGTTATCCGCGTCTTGTGAAGCGCAAATCAACGAGGTGCTTGAGTGTGATTGCGCCAAAACGGAGTCTGAGCGCGATTGGCGTTCATTGCGTTCTTGGCGCTCCGGTTGATGGCAACACAGGCCGCAGCATTGCAGCCATGAGGGTGTTTATACCTATGCCCAAGACGCCTTCTCCCACTAAACTTTACAATTTATCTATTCGGATTTTGTTTCAAGCGTGTGACCATCGCCGCCATCGTTCAGTGTGTTTGTTATGCGTCTCCAAATCCCAAGTCAAATTTTGAGGAATGACATGAAGAAGTTACCGATTTCTGCTGTTGCCAAACGCCTAACGGCTTTGTTTGTGTTGGGCCTGTCGCTTTCAGGTCTGAGTGCCCAGGCGGCCGATTTTCCCAATAAAGATCGCCAAATCACCTTGATCGTGCCCTTTGCGGCTGGGGGGCCCACGGACCGTGTGGCCCGAGATTTGTCGGAGGCGCTCAGAAAGAGCCTGGGCACCACGGTGGTGGTGGAAAACGATGCGGGGGGGCCAGGAGGACTCATTGGGGCGAGCAAGTTGTTGCGCGCCAATCCCGATGGCTACACGCTCATGGTGCACCACATTGCGATGGCCATCTTTCCCGCATTGGTTAAGAATTTGCCCTTCAAAGTGGACAGTGATTTTGAGTATTTGGGCATGATCAACGATGTGCCCATGACCATTGTCAGTAAACCTCAGTTGCCTGCCAACAATTACAAAGAGCTCAAAGCTTGGATTGCCGCCAACAAGGGCAACATCAACATCGCCAATGCGGGTCTTGCCTCTGCCTCTCAGTTGTGCAGCATGCTGTGGGAGGCCTCATTGAAGGTCCCCATGACCACCGTCCCCTACAAAGGCACGGCTCCAGCCATGACCGATTTGATCGGCGGACAAGTGGACTTGATGTGTGACCAAACCACCTCCACCACCTCACAAATTGAAGGTAAAAAAATCAAGGCGTATGGTGTGACCACCCTGAAGCGTCTCAACATCCCAGCTTTGAAAGACCTGCCCACATTGGATGAGTTGGGCGAAAAAGGCTTTCAAGTCACCATTTGGCATGGTCTTTATGGCCCCAAGGGACTGCCTGACGATGTCAAGGCTAAAATCAACGTGGGTCTCAAAGCCGCTTTGCGTGACCCAGAATTCATCAAGAAGCAAGAGGGCTTGGGCGCTGTGGTGATCACCGACAACCGGTCTGATCCCGTGGAGCACAAAAAGTTTGTCCAAGGCGAGGTGACTCGTTGGACCCCCATCTTGAACGCAGCGGGTGTTTACGCGGATTAAAAATAATGTTGAATATTGAAGTGGTGATGGCCGATGGGGCTGTGCATGAGGTCCAAGCTCCAGAGGGTCAAACTTTGTTGCAAGCGGTGTTGAACGCCGGCTTGGACGGCTTTGCAGCGGAGTGTGGGGGTTGCTGCGTGTGCGCAACCTGTCACTGCTACATCGATGAGCGGGACCTCTCCAAGTTGTCCCCACCTCAAAGCGATGAGGACCAGATGCTTGACTTCACGGCCACGGAGCGAAAGCCCAACAGCCGTTTGTCCTGTCAAGTCAAGCTAGAAGCGGCGCATGAGGGTTTGAGAATCCACATGCCCGATCGCCAGTACTGACAAGCTCCCCCTCTCCTCTTTTATTCAAGGGGGGCTTTTTTGAAATCAGTAGACGTAGACGCCGTGACCTGATTTGCGACCCAATCGACCCGCTGCCACCATTTCTCTCAGGAGTGGGGCAGCGCGGTATTTGCTGTCTGCGAATTGCGTGAAGTACACCTCCATCACCGCCAAACACACATCCAAGCCCACCAAGTCAGCCAATGCCAAGGGGCCTATGGGGTGGTTGCAGCCCAACTTCATGCCCACATCGATGTCCTCCGCTGAGGCCAGGCCTTCACCCAACACAAAGAAGGCTTCATTGATCATGGGCACCAATATGCGATTGACCACAAAGCCAGGTGCATTCTTGACGGTAATGGGTGTTTTGCCCAGGGTTTTGGCCAAATCATGGACCACTTGGTGGGTGGCATCACTGGTTTGCAGGCCACGAATGACTTCAACCAAAGCCATCAAGGGCACGGGGTTGAAAAAGTGCATCCCAATAAAGCGGTCGGCTCTTTGGGTGACTTGGGCGAGTTGAGTAATGGAGATGGAGGAGGTGTTGGAGGCCAATATCGCATTGGCCTTCAAGTGAGGCTCCAAGAGATTTAAGATTTTGATTTTGAGGGCCAAATTCTCTGTGGCTGCTTCGATCACCAAGTCTGCCGCTCCAAACGCTTCGTATTGAGTGCTTGTGGTGATGAGGGACAAGGCGTGATCGTGATTTGTTTACATACGATTTATTTTCTGAAGGTGAGAAAAGCAAAATTGACTTGGCATTGTTGTTCACATGGATTACAATTACACAGTTGAAGAACACGGTATCCACAAATATTTTGGTATTTGATGAAACTTTGGATTCT
>CAIKYO010000032.1 GCA_903831655.1 uncultured Burkholderiales bacterium | reverse complement strand
TATTGGCTTTGGTTTGAATTGCTGTGGCGCGACTATTTCCGCTTTCTTCACATCAAATACGGTAATCGACTCTATCAATCTAAGGGATTGAGTCAAGAAGTTGCAAATCTATTCGATGAAAAGAGCTTCCTTCAATGGACTACTGGAACGACTGGTGTTAGGTTGGTTGATGCTGGAATGCGGGAGTTACTTAAAACAGGTTTCTTATCCAATCGCATGCGTCAAATCGTTGCCAGCTTTTGGATTTATGAAATGAATGGTAACTGGCAGGCCGGTGCAGCTTGGTTTGAGTCTCAGCTGATTGATTATGACGTATACAGCAACCAAGGCAATTGGTTGTACATCGCAGGCAAGGGAACGGATCCAAGAGGTGGAAGAGCGTTTAATTTAACCAAGCAAGCCAATGAGCATGATCCAGACGGTGTTTATCAAAATATGTGGCTGAACGATTGACCATGTCATTTGATACATCGCGCTCATAATCCATTCTGATTGGATTAAATACCTAGAATTTAAGTCTTTAAAGCATAAAAAACAAGCTTGTTAAAACCTATTTTCCATACTGTATTATGTGAAGATTACCAAAAGAGATTTGGCATTCGATGATTGTTTCGCCAATCTTATCTTCGCAGTTTTCAATCCATAGGGTGGTCGTGTAAATGCCTGAGCACAACAGTTCTCAATCCGTCATTCAAAAATTCATTGATGTAAATGGCGCTGAAAATGGAGCTCTACTTCCTCTACTTCATGCCATTCAGGATACATTTGATTACATACCCAAAAGCGCAGTTACTCTTATCTCCAAGGCCTTGTCTTTATCCGAAGCTGAAGTTCATGGGGTTATCACTTATTACCACTACTTTAGGTATGAAGCACCTGGAAGGCATATTGTTCAAATTTGCAGGGCTGAGTCATGCCAGGCTTGTGGTTCTGACGAATTGCTAGCTGTGGCGCAAGACATTTTGGGCTGCTCGCTCCATCAGAAGTCACGCAGCGGCTTAATTACTTTGGAGCCGGTATATTGCTTGGGGCTTTGTGCAAGTTCCCCAGCCATTCAAGTGGATAACAAATTGCATGCCAGAGTGAGCATTGAGACATTGAAGGGAGTTTTGGTCGATTTGGAGGCCTCAGCATGAAGGCAGTAAAAATCTTCGTCCCAAGAGACAGCGCCTCTCTTGCCCTAGGAGCCGATGAGGTGGCCAGATGTTTGCTTGAGAAGGGAAGACTTCGAGGTTTATCGATAGAACTCATTCGAAATGGCTCTCGAGGGATGTTCTGGCTTGAACCCTTGGTGGAGGTTCAAACCTCAAAAGGTAGAGTCGCTTATGGGCCTGTTCAAGTCAATGACATTGATTCTCTCTTAGATGCAGGACTCTTAGAGGGAGGTGAGCACAAGCTTGGGCTTGGATTAACTGAGCAAATACCGTATCTTGCGAAACAAGAGCGGTTGACGTTTGCAAGAATGGGGATTATCGATCCACTCTCCTTGAGTGACTACGAGGCCCATTCGGGTTGGAAGGGATTGCGGCGCGCTTTGACCCTGGATGGGGACTCCATTGTTCAAGAGGTTGTTGATTCAGGACTGAGAGGAAGGGGTGGAGCTGCATTTCCTGCAGGTATCAAGTGGAGGACGGTTAAGGGTGCGCAAGCTGAGCAGAAATACATCGTTTGCAATGCTGACGAAGGTGACTCAGGCACATTTTCGGATCGCATGACCATGGAGGGCGATCCATTTATGCTCATTGAAGGAATGATCATTGCTGGTATCGCAGTGGGTGCTGAAAAGGGTTACGTGTACATCCGATCTGAGTACCCGCATGCAATCGAGGTCATGAGCGAGGCGATTCAAATTTGTTTATCTCAAGGATTTCTTGGCTCTAGCGTCTGCGGAAGTGGGAAAGCATTTCATCTGGAGATCAGGAAGGCCGCAGGTGCATACGTTTGTGGTGAGGAGACGGCCTTACTCGAAAGCATCGAGGGTAGGCGAGGAATTGTGCGAGCAAAACCGCCCCTTCCGGCATTGGAGGGCTTATTTGGTAAGCCAACAGTGGTCAACAATGTGATTACCTTGGCTTCGGTTCCGTTGATTCTGAACCAAGGTGCCGCTTTCTACCGTGATTATGGCGTTGGCCGGTCGCAAGGAACACTACCTTTTCAATTGGCTGGTAATGTCAAACATGGTGGGTTGGTTGAAAAAGCCTTTGGGATTACCCTTAACGAGTTACTGCATGATTTTGGCGCAGGAACTCGGAGTGGACGGCCCATCAAAGCGGTTCAAGTCGGTGGTCCATTGGGTGCGTATGTGCCACAATCTCAGTGGAATGTGCCTTTGGATTATGAGTCTTACACAGCAATCGGTGCAGTTCTTGGTCACGGTGGTATTGTGATACACGATGAAACGACCAACATGGCAAAGTTGGCTCGTTATGCCATGGAATTTTGTGCGCTTGAGAGTTGTGGAAAGTGCACACCTTGTCGAATTGGATCCACTCGCGGAGTTGAGGCCATTGACCGCATCACCTCTAACAAAGATAAGCAACAGCAAGTTTATTTATTGCGCGATTTGTGCAACACCATGAAAGACGCAAGTTTGTGTGCCATGGGTGGTATGACCCCTTATCCAGTTTTATCTGCTTTGAATCATTACCCAGAAGATTTCGGAATAGACGTGTAAAAATATGAAATCTGTTGAGGACCCATCATGTTAAATCAAGCCAAAAAAGACATTGACTTTGGAACCCCCGAACGAAAGTCCGATCAATTGGTTCACCTGACCATCGATGGCTATTGCGTAAGCGTTCCCAAAGGCACCTCTTTGATGAGGGCAGCGATGCAGACTGGTATTGAAGTTCCTAAGCTTTGCGCCACGGATAGCTTAGAGCCATTTGGGTCTTGTAGACTTTGTTTGGTTGAAATTGAAGGGCGAAAGGGTACACCAGCCTCATGCACCACACCAGCTGAAACTGGTATGGTGGTACATACTCAAACTCCCAAGCTCCAAGATTTGAGGCGAGGCGTCATGGAGTTGTACATCAGCGATCATCCGCTTGATTGTTTGACTTGTAGTGCAAACGGTAACTGTGAACTTCAAACACAAGCTGGAGTTGTAGGTCTGAGGAATGTTCGATACGGAGTAGGTGAACAAGCAGGGGCCCATCACTGCGATTTAAAAAAGGATGAGTCCAATCCGTACTTTACCTATGACCCTAGTAAATGCATTGTCTGCAATCGTTGCGTTCGAGCGTGTGAGGAAACACAAGGTACTTTTGCTCTAACCATATCAGGCCGTGGTTTTGAGAGTCGAGTCTCAGCAGGACAAGATCAAACTTTTATGGAGAGTGAATGTGTTTCTTGTGGTGCCTGTGTGGAGGCTTGTCCTACTGCAACGCTTCAAGAAAAGTCGATCATCGAGTTGGGGCAACCCGAGCACAGTGTCATTACAACTTGCGCCTACTGTGGTGTCGGGTGTGGATTCAAGGCTGAAATGAAAGGCAATACAGTTGTTCGCATGGTACCTTGGAAGGATGGAAAAGCCAATGAGGGACATTCTTGTGTAAAAGGCCGCTTCGCTTGGGGTTATGCCAGTCATCCTGATCGCATTCGAAAGCCCATGATTAGGGCTCAAATTACAGATCCCTGGCAAGAAGTGAGTTGGGACGAAGCCATTGATTACGCAGCAAAGCAGTTCAAAGCCATTCAAGCCAAGCACGGTAAAGACTCTATCGGAGGTATCACTTCGAGTCGGTGTACCAATGAAGAGGTTTATCTTGTTCAGAAATTGGTTAGAGCGGCATTTGGTACCAATAACGTAGACACCTGTGCAAGGGTTTGTCACTCGCCAACGGGATACGGTATGGGGGTGACCCTGGGGACTTCTGCAGGAACACAAACCTTTAAATCGGTTGAGCAAGCCAATGTCATCATTGTCATGGGTGCCAACCCAACGGATGCACATCCAGTGTTTGCGTCCAGAATGAAAAAGCGATTGCGCGAAGGTGCAAAGCTAATTGTCATTGATCCTCGCCAAATTGATCTTGTGAACTCTCCGCATATCAAGGCTGAGTTCCACTTGTCTTTGAAGCCAGGAACCAATGTCGCAATGATCAATGCCTTGGCCCATGTGGTTGTAACCGAGGGACTGATCAATGAGGAATTTGTAGCCGAGCGATGTGATACCAAAAGTTTCAATGAGTGGAGAGAATTTGTCGCACGGCCTGAAAACTCTCCAGAGTCTTTTGAGGCGGTCACTGGTGTTGATCCATCCGCTGTAAGAGCAGCAGCTAGACTGTATGCCAGCGGTCCCAATTCGGCCATTTATTATGGTCTTGGCGTGACTGAGCATGTCCAAGGATCAACCACTGTCATTGGAATTTGTAATTTGGCCATGGCTTGCGGTATGTTGGGACGTGAGGGAGTGGGTGTTAATCCGCTGCGCGGACAAAATAATGTTCAAGGTAGTTGTGACATGGGGAGTTTCCCCCATGAATTACCCGGCTATCAGCCCATTGACAGCCAAGAGGTTAGGCAAAAGTTTGGATCTGCTTGGGGCGTCAACATTGATTCAGAGCCGGGGCTGCGAATTCCCAATATGTTTGAGGCAGCATTGAGTGGTAGTTTCAAGGGCCTGTACTGTGTTGGCGAGGATATCGTTCAATCTGACCCGAATACTCAACATGTTTCTTGCGCACTTCAAGCCATGGACTTCATTGTGGTGCAGGACTTATTTCTCAACGAAACAGCGAAGTATGCACACGTTCTTTTACCTGGAACTAGTTTTTTAGAAAAGGACGGCACTTTTACCAACGCTGAAAGGCGTATTTCACGTGTTACACAAGTCATGCCTCCTCTCTCCGGGGTCGGTGACTGGCAAGCAACGATGAAACTCTCCAACGCCTTGGGCTACAAGATGAGTTATGAACATCCAAGAGAAATCATGCAAGAGATTGCACAATTGACGCCCAGTTTCAAAGGTGTAAGTTTTGAGAAGATTGAACGCTTGGGAAGCCTTCAGTGGCCGTGTAATGAAGACACCCCAGAGGCTGGGACAGCCTTGATGCACATTGATCGATTTGTCATTGGGAAAGGGCGATTCTTTAACACTCAGTATGTGGCATCTGATGAGAAAGCAAGTCGCAAGTACCCACTTTTATTGACCACCGGTCGCATTCTCAGTCAATACAACGTCGGTGCACAAACCAGAAGAACTCAAAACAACCAGTGGCACAGTGAGGATTTGCTCGAAATACACCCACACGATGCCCAAGAGCGTGGAATTAAGCAATTTGACTGGGTGGGTATCGAAAGTCGCTCAGGGCGAACCGTAATGCGGGCTGATGTGACACAGAGAATGCAGCCAGGAGTTGTCTATACAACCTTTCATTTTCCTGAATCTGGTGCAAACGTCATCACCACGGATAGCTCGGATTGGGCGACCAATTGTCCCGAATACAAAGTGACTGCTGTTGAGGTTGTGGCCGTGAACCAACCTTCAGACTGGCAAAAAAGGTATCGCTCATTCAATCAACATCAACTTGAACTGCTTCCGGACAGTTTGAGTGAAGTGGAGGTCATTGGTAAATGAATCACCGCTTTAATCATTTTCATCGCTGCGTTCCATTGAATGCATGTGGTTGCATTGAAAGGCTATTATCACTGGCCTACTGTACCAAACGATCAATGCTG
>CAIKYO010000031.1 GCA_903831655.1 uncultured Burkholderiales bacterium | reverse complement strand
TGGATACACAGAGTGAATACTCCGCTCTCAGAGCTGTTCACCCACCCGACTTGGCACACGCCCAAGAAAGACTCACTTGGTTTTTAATGGGTTGGCTCGGTGGGCCGCCTGTCTACATGGAGCGAGTGGGACACCCGATGCTCAGAGCGCGTCACTTGCCCTTTCCGATTGGCATCTTGGAGCGAGATCAATGGGTGGCTTGCATGAGTCGCGCCATGAAGGACTGCCACATTCCCACTGAATTAAGAGAGTCTTTGGAGAAAAGCTTTTTTGGCACGGCCGACTGGATGAGAAACAAAGCTGGAGCTTGACACTCTCTAGGACCTAGGGTGTCACGGGGTTTCAAGTGCACTCGAGGGCACTCAAGTGCATCAATGGAATCCCTTTAATTGGATCCCTTTAGCAAGACCACCAGCGCACCCGCACCCCCCTCAGCGGGCTTGGCTTGAACGAAGGCCAGAACTTCTTGCTTTTGCACCAACCAAGCTTGTGTCTTGGCTTTGAGCACTGGGGTCTTGCCAGGAGACCCCAGACCCTTGCCGTGAACCACTCTCACGCATCTCCAACCCATCTTCACTGCGTCCCGAATAAAGCTCCCCAGTGCCTCCCTGGCCTCTTCGCGGCGCAATCCATGAAGATCGATTTGGGACTGAATGCTCCAGCCGCCAGTGCGTAATTTTTTGGTCACATCCAGCCCAATGCCTGGCCGTCTGAAACTCAACTGATCATCCACATCCAAGAGCGTGGAGGCGTCGAACTCATCGCTCAAGCTCTCCTTTAAAACCGCTTGATCGTCTCGTTTTTGCTGAAAGGCTTCGGGCTTGGGTGGGCTGATCTGTGGGGTCTCGTGCTGTGAATGCGCCAAAGGCGAGACCCGCCCAATGGCTTTCACAAAGAGATCTTTCTCGGCTTGCTCGCGCTTTAAGCGAGCTTTTTCCTGTGCCAAGCGCTCGGCTTCAAGCGCTTTTGCACGAGCCAAATCGGCCTTCATTTGGGCTAAGTCTTGGAACGATTTGGCTTTGGCATTCAAGGCGAAACTCTCATTCGATTAAGGCTTGAGGGATGCGATCGCTCAAATCCCTCAGGGCTTGCGCCAAAGGATCGGATGAACTCATACAAAAAACAATGATAGCTGGAAATCAAAAAGGACTCATTTTTACCACTCCAAGAGCTTAAAATTGTGCGTCTATGTGCCCTTTGGCTTTTACGCTTGTCAAATGACACTTTGACGCCCACCCAAACAGATCGCTGCCTTCTTTTTTTGAAAGTGCACCATGTCATCCCTCCCCATCATCGATGAACACTCTTTTGTGACCCTGCACTACCGTTTGGCTGGACCACAAGGGGACTTGATCAACACCTTCAACGACAAGCCTGCGACCCTCACTTTGGGCTCCAGCATACTCTCGCCAGCCATTGAAGCGCGACTCTTGGGGTTGGCTGAAGGCACGCACACGACTTTGGATATTCCAGCCGGAGAGGCCTTTGGGCCTCGCAACCCCGACATGCTCCAATGGGTCAAACGAACCCTATTGGCTGAACTTGGAGACCCCCATGAGGTCTATGCCAATGGGGATGTGGTGCAGTTTCCAACACCGGACGGGCAAAACCAATATGCAGGTACTGTGGTTGAACAAAACGAGAGCGCTGTGTGCTTTGACTTCAACCACCCCTTGGCCGGCCAATCGGTTCAGTTTGAAGTGAAAGTCTTGGGAGTGATGTGATGCAAACGTCTAAAGACAGAGAAGTCTTGTTGGCACAACCCAGGGGGTTTTGTGCGGGTGTCGACCGAGCCATCGAAATCGTTGAAAAAGCGCTGGAAAAATTTGGCGCCCCTGTCTATGTTCGGCATGAGATCGTGCACAACACCTTTGTGGTCAATGATTTGAAGCAAAGAGGTGCGATCTTCATCGAAAACTTAGAAGACGTGCCCGTGGGAGCCACGTTGGTCTTCAGTGCCCACGGAGTACCCAAAGTGGTTGAGCACCAAGCCATGCAAAGGCAACACCGCGTCTTTGATGCCACCTGTCCCTTGGTCACCAAGGTCCATGTGGAACTTGCCAAGTTGGCAAAAGAAGGCTTTGAATTCATCATGATTGGCCACAAAGGACACCCCGAAGTCGAAGGCACCATGGGTCAACTCGATGGCGGCATTCATTTGGTCGAGGACGTCGAGGACGTTGCACGGGTTACGCCCCTACAAACCGAGCGTTTGGCGGTGGTCACGCAAACCACGTTGTCCGTGGACGATGCTGCAGATATCTTTCAAGCCATTCAGAAAAAATTTCCCAATATTCGCTCTCCCAAACAGCAAGACATTTGCTACGCCACCCAAAACCGGCAAGATGCCGTCAAAATGATGAGCTCCTCGGTTGACTTGGTGATCGTGGTGGGCAGTCCCACAAGCTCCAACTCCAACCGATTGAAGGACGTTGCCGCCAAATACGGCACACCCAGCTTCATGGTGGACTCGGCCCAAGAGCTCAAAGCCGAATGGTTTGAAAACAGAAACCGCATTGGCGTCACCGCTGGCGCCTCGGCCCCGGAGGTGCTTGTGCAAGAGGTGCTCAAAAAAATCAAAACCCTGGGGCCCATCAGTGTGAGGCAACTCCAAGGGATTGAGGAGACCATCAAGTTCCCGCTCCCCAAAGGTCTCAAAATCGATTCAAACGAGTCCTCCACTTGATCATGTTGATTTGACCTTTTGAATCTCAACAACTCTTTCTTGTCCCCTCTTTGTAACCCCGTTTCTTGTAACCCTATTATTTCCACCCTCCAACAACATGCTAGACATCAACTTACTTCGCCACGATTTGGACCACGTGATTGCCCGACTGCAAACGAGAAAGTCGCCCCAGACTTTCCTTGACGTTGCAGCCTATCAAGCGTTGGAGAGTGAGCGCAAAACCATTCAAACCCAAACCGAACAACTCCAAGCTTCGCGAAACGCTTTGTCCAAGCAAATCGGACAACTCAAATCCAAGGGTGAATCCGCCGATGCCGTGATGGCACAAGTGGCAGACCTCAAAACCGAACTCGAACAATGTGCCTCGCGCTTGGAGAGCATCCAAGCCCAACTCGAGGCCATGCTCTTGGCAGTCCCCAACTTGCCCCAGGCAAGCGTGCCCCTGGGTAGCTCAGAGAGCGACAACGTAGAGTTGCGTCGCTGGAGCCCATCAGGCACAGAACCCAAGCCCCTGGGCTTCACAGCCAAAGATCATGTGGAACTTGGAGAACCCCTTGGATTGGATTTTGAAACCGGCGCAAAACTCTCCGGTGCACGCTTCACCGTCATGAAGGGCCCCATTGCAAGACTTCACCGAGCACTCGCTCAGTTCATGCTTGACACCCAAACCGAGCAACACGGTTACACCGAGTGCTACACCCCCTATGTCGTGAACGCACAAACCTTAAAAGGCACCGGACAACTGCCCAAGTTTGAAGAGGACTTGTTTGCCGTTAAAAAAGGCGGTCAAGAGGCCTTGAGCGGCGAGTCTGAACAACCCGCCCTTTATTTAATTCCCACCTCTGAGGTGACACTCACCAACTTTGTTCGCGATACGCTCTTGAATGAAGCTGATTTACCCATCAAGTTGACTGCGCACACGCCGTGCTTCAGATCCGAGGCTGGCGCTCACGGCAGAGACACCCGAGGCATGATTCGCCAGCATCAGTTTGACAAAGTGGAGATGGTCCAAATCGTTCATCCCGATCACAGCAACACAGCTTTGGATGAGATGACGTCTCATGCCGAACAAATTTTGAAACTTTTGAAACTTCCCTACCGTGTGATGTCTTTGTGCACCGCAGACATGGGCTTTGGAGCCACCAAAACGCACGATTTGGAGGTCTGGTTGCCCGCACAAAACACCTACCGTGAGATCAGCTCGGTCTCCAACTGCGAGTCCTTCCAAGCCCGAAGACTGCAAGCTCGGTTTAAAAACGCCCAAGGCAAAAATGAATTTGTGCACACCTTGAATGGATCCGGTCTGGCTGTGGGACGCACTTTGGTGGCGGTCCTTGAGAACTACCAAAACGCAGATGGCAGCATCAGCGTTCCCGAAGTGCTCCAAGCTTACATGGGCGGATTGACCACTTTGAAGGCTTAAGCGTGATTGAGCGTGATTGAGCTTGACTGAGTCCAGCACCTTTGGGCGCTGGCACTCCGAGGGCTCAAAGGGTTCAGCTTGGTGCGCCTTGGGTGAGCAATGCTCTATACTCAAAGCGCGTTGCAAATGATAAACGCATTGAAACCCGTTGATACGCTTCAAACCTGTGATGCAATAGAGTGGTCTGCTTGGGACTGATTCGTGAAACTTTTTTTCACCCCCTTTTTGAGAGTTGATCCATGAGCTTATATTCCTTGACCTTTTCCAGGTGCTTACTCTCACTCACCTTGGCCGCTTTGCTTGGACTTTGCGCCTGCTCCAGCACGAGCTCGACCGCACTCAATGACAGCGTGGCCAGTGACACGGTCATTTTTCAAAGCTTGCCCCCTGGCGTTTTGCCCCCTGGCGCCAAACTCATGACAGAGCAGACCTTGGTGCTGGGCTCTGGGGAGAATTGGGTGGGACGCGTGAGTTTGGATATTGGCAAAGACTCAGAGACGGCTTATCGCTATTTTGTGGAGCAGTATCCCAAGCAAGGCTGGACCCTCTTGTCCTCAACCCGCGCTCAGGTGAGCTTGTTGATCTTCATGAAAGACACCCGCACCGCCTCCATTCAAATCACTGAGAACACGGTCCTCTTGCCCGGCAAAGCCGTGATCAATGTGAGTCCCAGAAACACAGCGGTTGGACCCAGCAACAAGTGATGCGCCTGGGGTCTTTTGGCTTGCCCATGTTTTTCTAAACCCCGATTCGGCTACTGAACCCCGACTGGCATGGACTCCGCCTCTAAAGTTCTATCTGACGCCTTGCAATCGGCTCTTGATTTGCACCAAAGAGGGCTCATTTCAGAGGCGCGTTCAGCCTACCTTCAAGTGCTGGAGGACAACCCCAACAATCTAGATGCGAGACTGCTCATCACCGCTCTTGAGGGACAGAGCCAACATTACAAAGAAGCGCTCTTTCACATCGGTTTGGCCATTGCTCTCCATCCCGAGGACCCCCAGTTGCTGCACAACCAAGGGCTCTTGCAGTTTGAACTCTCCCAGTTTGAGGAGTCGCTTGCAAGCTTCACCAGCGCATTGGCTCTCAATGGCCAATTGCCTCAAACGCTTTACAGCAGGGGCAAAGCCCAAATTTCTTTGGATGAACTCGGCCCTGCACAAAGGGACTTTGAAGACACACTGAAGATCGATCCACTTTTTGTGAACGCATGGATGGAGCTTGGCAATTTGCACTTGAAGCTTCAATCACCCTTTGAAGCCTCAGCGTGCTTTTGGCGTGCGCTGGTCGTGGAACCTTCGCATGCAGCGCTTTGGTGCAATTTGGGCAATGCGCTGTGCGCTGAGCGACTTTTCACCCAAGCGCTCAAAGCCTATGAAATATCCTTGCGACTCCATCCCCAAGATTCCAAAACGCATTTCCATTTTGGACTCGCACTCCAAAGCACTGGCAAAACTGACTTGGCACTGCTCCATTTCAATCAGGCCCTGCTCTTAGAGCCCAGTGTGGCCGCGTACTTTTATGCCAAAGGCTTGGTCCATCTCCAACTGAGCGAGTGGTCTCTTGCCATTGAGGCGTTGGATGCAGGACTCAAACTCAAGCCCCAACACGCAGAGGCCTACTACAACCGTGGCTTGGCTCAACAACAACTCAAGCTGTATGACTTGGCACTGGAGAGCTTTAACAAAGCCCTTTATTGGAGAGCCGATTTTGCGCAAGCCCATTACAGCCGTGGTATCGTTTTTTATGAGTTGAAATTCTTTGAGATGGCCATTGCACAATACGATTTGGCTCTCCAATATCAACCCGACTACTTCGAAGCCCTCACCAACAAAGGCATCGCACAAAAGGAGTTGAAGCGCTTGAATGAGGCACTGCATAACTACCAACGTGCTTTAACCATCAACCCTGAGTTCTCCCAAGCCTATAACAATTTGGGCAATGTGAGGCTTGATCGACAAGAAACGAGCCTTGCCCTTGACTGCTTCAACCAAGCCTTGGCTTTGCAACCCGATAACGTGATTGCCCTTACCAATCGCGCCAACATTTACCACGATCTCAAAGACTTTGAGATGGCCACTCGCAGCTACGAGTTGGCCATCATGGTGGACCCCTCTCACGTGGATGCTTATTGGAACTTGGCGCTCTCACAACTTGCCATGGGTCATTACGACAGAGGGTGGAGTTTGTATGAATACCGCTGGGGCATGCCCAATTTCTCTGTCTCGACTCGGCGAATCCCTGAGCCCTTGTGGCTGGGTGAGGTGCCACTCAAAGGCAAAACCCTCTTGCTCCAAGCCGAGCAAGGACTTGGGGATTCGCTGCAGTTTTGTCGCTTCATCCCCGATGTGCTCGCCCTGCAAGCCCACGTGGTCCTGGAAGTTCCAACCCCCTTACTGGGCATCATGACGGAGAGCTTTCCAGGACTTCAATGCATCACCGATCAAGCCGAGAGGGTTGGTGAAGTGGATCTGTATTGCCCACTCATCAGTCTTCCAAAAGCACTTGGCGTGACGCTTGAGAGCTTGGGGCGCCCATCCTCTGCGAACGGCTTACCCGCTCACCAACACACCCATTACCTCAAAGCGCCTGAGCAAAAGGTGGCGCGGTTTAAAGAGTGGTTCAACAATCAAGCACCACACAGCTCCAAAAGGGTAGAACACGCAGACGTCAAACCCATCAGGGTGGGATTGGTTTGGAGAGGCAACCCCAAGCACCAAAACGACCTCAACCGCAGCCTGTCTTTGTCGACATGGATGGAGCATTTGCCCTTGAACGACCCTCGTTTTCATTTCATCAGTCTCCAAAAGGAGGTTCAAGAAGAGGAGCTCTCGCTTTTAAAAGATCCTCAATGCCCCATCACCGATGCATCTAATGAGCTCTTGGATTTCACCGACACAGCAGCCCTGATCACCCACTTGGACTTGGTGGTGGGGGTTGACACGAGTGTCATTCATTTGAGTGGGGCCCTGTCTTGCCCCACTTGGATTCTTTTGGCCGCCAACCCAGACTGGAGATGGCTCTTTAACCGAGAGGACAGCCCCTGGTACCCCAGTGCTCGCTTGTTTAGGCAAACAAAGCTCAAAGACTGGAGTCCTCTTTTGTCCAAAGTGAATGCTCAGCTCCTCCAATTGACCCTTCTCCCCTCGTCAAAAGGGCATTCATAGCTGACTATAATTTTGAGCATCTCCACCTCAAACCGTCAAACTTGGCACATCTCCAAACTCCCCCTTTATCCATGAGAATTGACAAATGGCTTTGGGCTGCGCGGTTCTTCAAAACCCGGTCTTTGGCC
>CAIKYO010000030.1 GCA_903831655.1 uncultured Burkholderiales bacterium | reverse complement strand
CAAAAGGCTCACGCTGCTCAAGGAATCAGAAAGCGTCACACCCTCTGTACCAGTCGATCCGATGATCACTCCGTCAGTGGTCTTTACGGTGTAAGTTTGATTGGGAGACAAATTGACGACACCTCGAGCAGCAGCGCTTGAAGTGCCGTTTGTTGAAGTCGTTGTGGTCACAGTTGTCATGTTGAACTCGATCTAAAAAGCATCAAAAAATCAGGTCTCTCGGCAAGTTGGGCTCTCCCCCTACTCTCAAAGAGATGGACTCTATTGCATATCGACATGACCGAATATTACTTCAGCTTAACTTTACAAGTATTTCACTCAGGTCTAGCGTTGAAATTAAACCTACAAAAAACAAATAATTACTACTAAAGTGCAAATAAAAATGATTGCATTCCTAAACATTTAAGAGAACCGTGCTGATTGGAGATTCACACCCTTTCGTTGCAAATAAACACCAAAGAACAGGGTAAACACCTGATCAAAGGGGTGCTTTTTGTAGGCAACTTGAAAGCTTTGGCTCAATAAACTCTCGTTGCTAGTCTAAGTCAATCTTCAATTTTTGAGATTTGTACTTTGTTCATTGAGGGAGCATTCGATGAACAAGACCTGTGAGACGCGAATTTTTAAATTTTATAAAGGAGATGAAATGAAGAGTCAAAATCAAAGAAGTCAAAACCGCACCCAAAATCGCCTTAGCAAAGTTGCAGCTGCTGTTGCCATTGCAATTCCATTGCTCAGCATCTCCGCTTTTGCCGAAGTGAGTGTTGACCAAGAAGGCAAACCCCTTGGCAGCACAGGATCCGTTGGTCTTTACTCCAATAGCGACACCGCTTTGAGAATGTACGGCATCGTTGAAGCCACTCTCAGCCAGGCCAACAATCAAGTGGTTCAAGGTCAGGGACAAAACGTAGCTGGTTTTCAAACCTCTTACTTTTCAGGCAACCGTTTAGGTTTTGATGCCATTCACCTTTTACCCGATTTGGGCGCAAAGTGGGGCATGCCAGATTTGCAAGTCATGGCTAAGATGGAATCTGAGTTTGAATTGCCCACAGGTAACATGGACACCGCAAATGTGCTCTTTAACCGTGACGCATGGATGGGCTTTTATGCCAAATCTTTGGGTAAATTGACCTTTGGACGTCAAAACACTTTGACACGCGATTTCACCAACAACTGGGGTGATCCTTTCGGTGCAGCTGCGACAACCTTGAAAGAAGGCGGATACTCAAACGTTAACAACTTCAAACAGTTGATCTTCTATTCGGGCGGCCCCAACTCCACACGTTACAACAGTGCGATCGAGTGGAAAAAAGAAATTGATAGCCACATCATCGCTGGTCTAGGCTATAAATTCAACTCACCGTGTTAGGATGAAAGCATTGAATACATTTCCAGACAACATTTCTTTGAGTTGAAACGATGACCATACTGAGCATGACGGGCTTTGCTTCTGCCCAAACGCAAATTACTGACTCAACAGGTGACTCCCAGCGATTAGGCCTAGAAGTACGAAGCGTAAACAGCAGATTTTTGGACCTGAGCTTCAAGATGCCCGATGAGCTTCGCTCGCACGAACCCATTTTGCGTGAATTGGTTACTAAAAAACTCAAACGCGGCAAGGTCGAACTCCGACTCTTTTTAGAAACGGCCAAAGATGCTGCATCTCTTGCCCCTTCAGACCATGCACTTGAGCAATTGGCTCAACTCCAAAAACACGTATTGGCCATTTTTCCCAGCGCCAAAGCCTTGAGCGTTGCAGAGATTTTGAAACTATCCGATCAGCCCATCAAAATACCCAAGGATCTCCAAGCCCCCATCTCGGCGCTTGCGGCCCAAGTTTTAGATCAATTGATTGAATCCAGGTCCAAAGAAGGTCAACGCTTGGTGCAATCCCTTTTAGAGCGACTGGGTCATTTGCGAGCGTTGGTCGCAACGGCTACCCCCTTGGTCCCACTTTTGGTTCAAGCTCAGCGTCAAAAGTTCTTGGATCGCTGGCAAGAGGCTTTGAATTTGGAGGGTGACTCTTTGGTCTTACCTGAACAAGCGCAAGACAGGGCTTTGAGCGAAGCCACCGCCTTTGCCATTCGAATTGATGTGGCCGAGGAGCTCACACGCTTGAGAGCTCACCTTGATGAAATTGAGGCCTGTTTGACGACCACTCAACCAGAGGGTGTTGGAAAACGCTTGGATTTCTTGATTCAAGAGTTGCACAGAGAGTCCAACACTTTGGGCTCTAAATCAAGCGCACTGGAGCTGTCCAAGATTTCTGTGGACATGAAAGTTTTGATTGAGCAAATGAGAGAACAAGTCCAAAACCTGGAATAGGAACGCCACTTGCGTGCCCAACCCAGGGACACAACAGGCACATGGTCTTTCAAGCTAAAATATTCAACCTGTCTTGACGCCATTTTGGCCCGCCCGATTTCTTATGCAAGTGAAATCGGCCGATCCAACACACTCAATTTCACTTTTTTCGCAGCATGAACGTTTATCCAGGCAATTTGTATGTCGTCGCCGCCCCCAGCGGAGCGGGGAAATCCAGCCTGGTCAAGGCTTTGATGGAGCTCGATAGCCGGGTGCGCCCCTCAGTGTCTCACACCACACGGGCGCCAAGAGGGCAAGAAAAAGACGGGCGAGAGTACCATTTTATTGACAATGCGCAATTTGACGAGTTGATCGAGCAAAACGCCTTCTTAGAATGGGCCCACGTTCACGGACACCGTTACGGGACCTCCAAAAAAACCATTGAGGACCGAATTGCCCTTGGTGGGGATGTGATCTTGGAGATTGATTTCCAAGGCGCCATCCAAATCAAGAAAATCTTCGAAAACGCTGTTTTGATCTTTATTTTGCCCCCCAGCTTGGTGGAATTGCGCTCTCGTTTGGAGAGAAGGGGTGAGGACTCAGCCCAAACGATTGACCTGCGCATTCAGAATGCCGAAATTGAGATGAAAAGGGCACAAGACTTTGATTTCGTTATAATTAACGAATTGTTTGAAACGGCTTTGTTTGAT
>CAIKYO010000029.1 GCA_903831655.1 uncultured Burkholderiales bacterium | reverse complement strand
GGGCATGTCAAGCTATTGATCAAGCCTGATGAGCTTGATTTTTGCATCGACATTGGCGAGATCGAAGTCACCGAATGCCAAATGATCAATCAGTTTGCAGGTAGCAAAGACATTCCACCACAATTCACCAGGGGCTATGGCTTGGTCTTTGGCCACCAAGAAAGGAAAGCAATGGCGATGAGCTTGGTGGACCGCTCTCTCAGATCGAAAGAACTGGGGGAAAGCATTGAATCCCCGGCTCAAATGGAAGAATTTGTACTCTCTCATAGCGACAGCCTTGAGTCCTCAGGCTTTGTCCAACACTTAAAACTACCTCATTACGTCGACTTCCAATCTGAGTTGGAATTGGTCCGTCGATTGAGACAAAAAGCCAATGAGGTCGATCCCCATGAATGACGAATTCAACACGTCCTCAACCCTCAACGGCTTTAACTTTGCTTATCTTGACGAGCAAACCAAACGGATGATTAGAAAGGCACTTCTCAAGGCGGTTGCCATACCAGGTCATCAAGTTCCTTTTGCTTCCAAGGAAATGCCCCTACCCTATGGCTGGGGAACTGGAGGCATTCAAGTCACGGCCTCCATCATAGGCAGAGTGGATACTTTAAAGGTGATTGACCAAGGGAGCGACGACACGGTCAATGCTGTCAACATTCGCAAATTTTTCCAAAAAACGACCGGCGTCAAAACCACCGAGAACACAGAAGAGGCTAGTTTGATCCAGACTCGGCACAGAATTCCTGAGCACCCTTTGACAGAGGGACAGATCATGGTCTATCAAGTACCCGTTCCAGAGCCATTGCAACGCTTAGAGCCCAGAGAGACCGAGACCAGAAAAATGCATGCCTTGGCAGACTATGGCCTGATGCATGTGAAGTTATACGAAGACATCACACACTTTGGGAAAATCACCTCCACCTACGACTACCCGGTTTTGGTGGACAACCGCTATTTGTGCGCTCCCTCTCCGATCCCCAAGTTTGACAATCCTAAACTTCACCAATCAAAGGCGCTGCACCTATTTGGCGCAGGCAGAGAAAAGCGAATCTACGCCATTCCGCCTTTCACGGATGTGGAGAGTCTCGGTTTTGAAGACCATCCTTTTGAATTGCAAAAATGGAATCAAGCTTGCGCTTTGTGCGGCTCAAAAGACACTTTCTTGGATGAAGTGATCACCAATGATGAAGGCGGGCATCTCTTTGTTTGTTCAGACACCAACCACTGCCAGCGCTCGCAAAATAAGGGAGATGGACATGGGTCTTGATCCAAGGGTTGATCAGGGGTCTTTTGGGCAGACCTCGGGGTTTTCAAAGCCTCTTCTCAGAGTGGAAAAACTCACAAAATTCTTTGGTTCCAATCAAGCTTTGCATGAAGTTTCATTTGAGCTATTAGCGGGAGAAGTTTTAGCAATTGTGGGTGAATCGGGCTCTGGTAAATCCACACTTTTGAACTGCATCAATTCAAACATTGATTTCGATCACGGACAAGTTCACTTTGAATCCCAAGCACTGGGTTCAGTCAACATGGGAGAACTCTCAGAGATCAACCAACGCCTAATCAAAAGAACCGAATGGGGCTTTGTCCATCAAAATGCACGCGATGGCTTGATCATGAATGTCTCTGCTGGCGCCAACATTGGAGAGAGACTGATGGCATTGGGACATAGACATTATGGAAAAATTCGCTCAACCGCAATAGAGAGCTTGCTTGAGGTTGAAATCGACGCCAATCGAATCGATGATTTGCCAATGAATTTTTCTGGCGGGATGCAACAAAGATTACAAATTGCTAGAAATTTGGTCACGCATCCAAGACTTATCTTAATGGATGAACCCACCTCTGGCTTGGATGTTTCCGTCCAAGCCAAACTCTTGGATTTGCTAAAACGCTTGACACAAAATCGCGGCTTGGCCGTGTTAATCGTCACCCATGATTTGGCAGTTGCCAGACTTTTGGCTGACCAAATGATGGTCATGCAAAATGGCAAAGTGATTGAATCTGGTTTGACTGATCAAATATTAGATGACCCACAACACCCCTACACTCAGTTGCTGGTTTCTTCGATTCTTCAGAACTGATCGCTGAACATGAACACGTCAAACCATCAAGAACGTCCAATGATCGAGCTCCAATCGGTGAGCAAGCGATTTTTCATGCACCAAAGAAGCTCTGAGCCTTTTGATATTCTTCAAAACGTGTCTTTTACAGTCTTTCCCGGTGAGTGTGTTGCACTTGAGGGCCCATCCGGAATGGGTAAAAGTTCCATATTGAAGATGATCTATGGAAATTACAAAATCAGCTCCGGAAGCGCCTTTGTTCGCTTGAACTCCAATGAGACCGTTGATGTGGCACTTGGTAACACACGCGAAATTTTGCGTGCAAGAGTGGAGTCCATCAACTATGTCAGCCAATTTTTGCGCGTCATCCCTAGAATTGGTGCATTTGATCTGGTCATGCAAGAGGCTTTGTTTCAGGCCAAATTCAAAAAAATCGGTGAGATTGGGCATGCATCTTGGGTTCCCGATCCAAGTTTTGTCAAAGCTTTGGAGGAAGAGGTCAAAGCCATGATGGACCGCTTGAACATCGCCCCCAGGTTATGGCATCTACCGCCATCGACCTTTTCCGGTGGCGAGCAACAAAGAATCAATATCGCAAAAAGTCTCATCAATCCCAAACCGATCCTTTTACTTGATGAGCCAAGTGCCTCTTTGGATGAGAACAATGCCGCAGTGGTGGTCGAATTGATCAAAGAAGTCAGACAAAAGGGTACCGCTATTTTGGGTATTTTTCACGATTCAAATGTTAAAAATGAGCTCATGACGCGCTCCATCTCCATGCAAGAATTTCAGCCTAAACCATGAATCAAACCACACTTACCAATGCAAAAATAGTACTTCCCCATGAGAGCTTCTTGGGAACGCTTAGGATCGAAAATACCATTATTAAGGACATCTCCAAAGGAAACTCCAGCTCGCTGGGTAGCATTGATTGCCAAGGTCAGTATGTCATGCCTGGAATGGTTGAGCTGCATACCGACAATTTGGAGCGTCATTTGATGCCAAGACCCAAGACCTATTGGTCTGAATTGCCAGCCTTGGTGGCCCACGATGCGGAACTTATTTCAGCTGGGATTACAACTGTATTTGACTCCATTGGCATTGGTGAGGCCGATGCTAGCTCACTC
>CAIKYO010000028.1 GCA_903831655.1 uncultured Burkholderiales bacterium | reverse complement strand
TGCAGTTGGCAGCTGGCTTCTGGCATCGGGCAGAATAGCTTATCCCGGAAAATAATTGATCTAACCTGATTTCTGAAAGAACAAAATTTTGTCTCTATGCATGCGGAGATAAAGCCCTTAAAAACTTAGAATTCAACAAGCGCCAAAGCTGTCCTCGCAATTCGGGGGTGGCTTCCCTTTGCACACATTGTTGCCCTCCATAAAGGGCAGATCAATGCGCAATATTTTATTTTTTTGTATTGAAATTCACCTGCCATGACACACCCCAGAGAACCTCATCAAGCCACAGAGACATCTGCACACTTCTTTTTGGAGGGGCTTGTTGAAGCCGGCATTGAGTACTTATTTTGTAACCTAGGGACCGACCACGCTACACTGATTGAGGAGTTTGCTCGTGCCAAAGCGATGGGGCGAAAAACGCCTACCATCATCACCTGCCCTCATGAGAATGTTGCCATTCACATGGCGGGTGCCTACGCAGCGTTAACAGGCAAGGGGCAAGGGGTTTTGGTTCACGTGGATGCAGGGACCGCCAATGCGGTGATGGGCATGCACAACTTAATGCGCTCTAGAGTGCCAGTACTTTTGATGGCTGGGCGGTCGCCCTACACGGTTCATGGCGAACTCACGGGCTCAAGAGACAATTACGTCCACTTTGTTCAAGACCCTTTTGACATCGCCTCCTTGGTGCGTCCTTATACCAAATGGGAATACAGCCTACCCTCGGGAGTGGTTGCAAAGGAAGTCGTACGCCGTGCGCACAGTGTCATGCACAGCGACCCCCAAGGGCCCGTGTATTTGACTCTTCCCAGAGAAACATTGGCCGAGGCATGGGAGCCCAAGCAAGTCCAATCCTTTTCTTCGGCCGACTACGGTCCAGTCACTGCAGGCAGCTCAAGCCTAGCCCAACTCAAAGCCGTCGCACAACAACTCATTCAAGCACAAGACCCCATGTTGGTCACAAGTTATTTGGGTAGGAGCGCTACTGCGTTCAATGCATTGGGGGAGTTGGCCGAGCTTTTAGGTATTCGTGTCTATGAATACAGCCCGACCCACAACTGCATTTCACGTGACAACGTCTGGTTCAGCGGGTTTGATCCAGCGCGCGGCTTTGGACAAACCGATGTGGGCATGTTGGTGGACACCGATGTGCCTTGGCTGCCTAAATACAGCAAGCCTGAGCCACACACACAATGGATCCATGTTGACATTGATCCCATCAAAAAAGATTTTCCACTTTGGGGCTTTGCAACACAAACACGCATTCAAGCCAACACGTCTCTTTGGTTGGTCGACTTATTGGAAGTGGCCCAAGGACTTGTCACACCAGAGCACCAAGCGCGAGTGGCCAAGAGGCGAGAGCAAGCGGTGGCTTTGCACAACCAAAGAGCTCAAAAGCTGAAAAGTGAAGCCTCAGAAATGGGACAAGTTGGCGCCATCAATCCTTCATTCCTGTGCCAAACCTTAAACACCTTGATCAGTGAGGACGATATCGTTGTCAATGAGGCCATTCGCCACTCACCCAACGTCATGAACCATTTGGTTAGAAGTCGCCCACACACTCTCTTTGCAAGCGCAGGAGGTGGCCTAGGCTACAGCGGAGGCATGGCTTTGGGGTTTAGATTGGCCAATCCAAGTGTTCGCGTGATTCAAATGGTTGGAGACGGTGGCTTTCACTTCTCAACACCCTCCTCTGTCTACGCCGTCGCTCAAGCACAAGAACTCCCCATTTTCACCGTTGTGATCGACAACGGTGGCTGGCAAGCGGTCAAAGAGGCCACGCTCCGAGTTCACCCTGATGGTTATGCCGCCAAATCGCAGGAATTCAATGCAAGACTCTCAGGAGAGAAGAGAAACTTCGAAATGGTGGGTCAAGCCTTTGGAGCCCATGCAGAACGAGTGGACGATCCCACGCAATTGGCTTCTGCCATTCAACGTTGTCTCAGTGCTGTAGACAAGGGGCAAGCAGCTGTGATGGTGGTCCAAGTTCCAAAGTTGTACAACACGCACTGAAGACAATGTAGAACCCAACCGACCTACCCTTGGCCCCCCCCGCAGCCCATAGCAATATGGGCTTTTTCTTTGCCAAAAAATGTAAGGTCGGCTCAGGATCTAAAATATAGAAAATTGCTTAATAACAGGATACCCGAACATGAACCAAGAAATGTCACAAACGCTCACCCAAACCGGCCCTGGCACACCCATGGGTGAGTTGCTCAGGCGCTATTGGGTTCCAGTGGTTGCAAGCAAAGAGGTCGCCGAACCCGATGGCCCCCAAGTGCGGGTTCAAATCATGAGCGAAAAACTCATCGTCTTTCGCGACACCTCTGGCACAGTGGGTGTGGTCAATGAGTTTTGTTCGCACCGCGGGGTCTCCTTGTTTTTCGCAAGAAATGAGGAGCATGGACTGCGTTGCGCTTATCACGGCGTGAAATTCGACCGAAACGGCAAATGCGTCGACATTCCATCTGCGCCTCAAATGTGCGAAAAAATGAACATCAAAGCCTATCCATGCGTGGAAAAAGCAGGCTTGGTTTGGGCCTACATGGGCCCCAAAGATCAAATGCCCGAGCCCCCCGAGCTTGAGTGGTGCTTGGTTCCCGAGGACCATGTCTTCATCTCGAGAAGACTGCAACAAAGCAATTTTCTCCAAGCCATGGAAGGCGGCATCGACACGGCTCACGTCTCCTACGTTCACCGCTATGAGGTTGACCGTGACCCTATGCACGTGGGTACCGAGGCACTGAAGTACATCAAAGCCGACGGCAATGTGATTTTCACAATTGAACAAACCGACTTTGGCCTCACGCTATACGGCAGAAGGAATGCCGACGAAGATCACTACTACTGGCGCATCACGCAATGGATCTTCCCTTGGTACACATTGATTCCGCCTTTTGGCCATCACGCCCTTGGGGGACACTTGTGGGTGCCTGTGGATGATCACAATTGCATGGCTTGGAGTATCAATTTCTATCCCGATAAGCCACTGAGCGCTCAAGAAGTCAAAGACATGTCAGAGGGCAAAGGCATTCACGTCAAATACGAGTCACCCACCAGCTTCAGACCCGAGCAAAATATCGACAACGACTACCTCATCGACAGGAAAGCTCAAAAGAGCAAGGAAAGCTACAGTGGTGTATTTGGAATTTCCATGCAAGACGCCTCACTTCAAGAGAGCATGGGTGTGATTCAAAACCATGCTGAAGAAAAGCTACTCCCCACCGATAAAGCCATTGTGATGGCACGTCGAATGATGTACGACACCGCCAAGCAGCTCCAAACTGTGACCCAGCTTCCCGCTCGCGATGTTCGCTCACACCATGTGAGAGCTGCAGGCGTCATATTGCCCAAAACTCAAGACCCCATCTCATGGGCCAAGGAGAATTTGGCCGGTGGATTGGATCATCCTTTGCACACCATTTGACACGCTTGTATGACACCCCCCATCTCCCAAGCCGATCAACTGACCCTTTACTACGACGGGTCATGTCCACTTTGCTTGGCCGAGATGGAGTATTTAAAGAGCAGAGACGATCACTCGTTGCTTTGTTTTGAGGACATCACGCGGCAACAATTCATAGCCGCTGAGCACGGCATCGATTGCGCCAAAGCCATGCAAAGCATTGTGGGCAAACTCTCAAATGGCACACAACTGCAAGGGGTTGAGGTTTTTGCAGCGGCCTATGAAAGAGTGGGACTTCACCGACTGGCATGGGTACTGAGCCGAGCAAGCTTACAAAAACCTCTGGGCTTTATGTATTTGCAGTTTGCCAAAAACCGGCATTTGATCTCCAAATGCTTGGGTCCCTTGGCTCTTTGGATCAGCAGGCGTGTGACGGGCCACAAAAGCCTCTAGAGGGCGATCAACTAGGAATCAAAAAGTCTCTGCTGATACCAGCGCCAAGTTCATTGACCCGATCTAGAAATTGGGTCAAAAAGGCATGCAATCCGTTGGCCAAAATTTCTGTGATCACCCCGTACTGAAGCTCTGACTTCAATTTACCCGCCCGCCTGCTCGTTTGTGCGGAATGGTCATTGGCCAAAACCTCCAAGTTCGATACGACCTCATTCATACAAGCTCTCAGTGAGCGGGGCATGTCAGAGCGCAAAATTAAAAGCTCGGCCACTCGCTCTGGTGTGATCACATCGCGGTAGACCTTCCTGTAGATCTCAAAGCCTGAGACACTCCTGAGCACGGCACTCCAATGGTAAAAGTCATTGTCTTGTTCTTTGGCTGCACCCACGGAGGAGCCAAAAAATTCATTTTGTTGGGCGTTGAATTTCACATCGACAAGCCTGGCCGTGTTGTCCGCTCTTTCTAAGAAAGTACCCAAGCGCATGAATCTCAAGGACTCATCGATTTGCATGGTTCCAACCGTGACACCTCTTGATAAATGAGAGCGGTATTTAACCCACTCAAAAAATTGACCTGGGTCATGCTCAAACTCACCAGAACTCAATTTTTGCATCATCTCCAGCCAAGTCTGATTTTGAGTCTCCCAAACCTCAGTGGTGAGTGCCCCTCGAACAGCACGAGCATTCTCGCGAGCAGCTCGCAGACAAGAGATGATGGAAGAGGGATTGCTCTCAACTTTCACCATGAACTCCATGACCTTGGAGGGTTCTACGTCCCCATAAAGCTCTCGGTAGGGATAGGTCAATTCACTGATGGCCAACAAGCCCTGCCACCCGACTTGGGCAACCTCAGCCGATTGAGGCAACAACGAGGTCTGATAATTGACATCCAACATGCGTGCGGTGTTTTCAGCACGCTCAGTGTAGCGAGCCATCCAGTACAAGTGATCTGCTGTGCGTGAAAGCATGACTTAATTCTCCAAAATCCAAGTATCTTTGGTTCCGCCACCTTGGGATGAGTTCACCACCAACGAGCCCTCTTTCAAAGCCACCCGCGTCAAGCCGCCTGAGACCATTTGAATCTTTTGTCCACTCAAAACAAAAGGCCTCAAATCAATGTGGCGTGGTGCTATACCGGATTCAACATAGGTTGGGCAAGACGACAAACTGAGGGTGGGTTGGGCGATGTAGCGAGAGGGATTGGCGATAAGCACTTGTCGGAACTGCTCAATCTCAGCTTGAGTGGCCTGAGGCCCGACCAGCATTCCATAACCTCCCGCCCCGTGAACCTCCTTGACCACCAAATCTGCCAAATTGGCCAATGTGTACTTCAAGTCCTCTGCATTTCTGCACATGTAGGTAGGTACATTTTTCAATATGGGTTTTTCACCCAAATAGAATTCAATCATTTTGGGAACATATGGATAGATCGACTTATCATCCGCGATGCCAGTACCCATGGCATTGCAAATGTTCACATGACCCAGTTTGTAAGCTTGCATGAGACCAGGGCAACCCAGTGTTGACTGTGGCCTAAAGACCAAGGGGTCCAAGAAATCATCATCCAATCTTCGGTAGATCACATCCACTCGCCTGGGTCCTTGAGTGGTGCGCATGTAGACAAAATCATCTTTCACAAACAAGTCTTGTCCCTCAACGAGTTCAACACCCATTTGTTGCGCCAAAAAAGCGTGCTCGAAGTAGGCGCTGTTGTACATCCCAGGCGTGAGCACGACCACCGTTGGCTCTGAGGATGAGGCTGGAGAGCACTGCCTGAGCGTCTCCAGCAAGAGGTCCGGGTAATGCGCCACTGGAGCCACTCGGTGTGAACGAAAGAGCTCAGGAAAGAGTCGCATCATCATCTTGCGATCTTCCAACATGTAACTCACTCCACTGGGCACACGCAAGTTGTCCTCTAAAACGTAATAGTCTCCAGATCCATCGGGCTGAGCGGCACGCACAATATCAATGCCACTGATGTGAGAGTAAACATCATGGGGAACACTCACGCCCACCATTTGTTGCCTGAACTGTTCGTTGTGGAGCACTTGCTCTGTGGGCACAATGCCCGCTTTTAAAATGTCTTGATCATGATAGACATCGTGAATGAATCGATTGAGTGCCTTAACCCTTTGGGTCAAACCCAACTCCAAGGATGCCCATTCAGATGCGGGCACTATTCGAGGGATCAAATCAAAGGGGATCAAGCGCTCCGTGCCCGCTCCATCTGCATCTTTCTCACCGTATACCGCAAAGGTGATCCCAACGCGGCGAAACACCAACTCGGCCTCCTCGCGACGAGAGAGCATTTTTGATTCAGATTGCTGACTCAACCAAGCAGCGTATGCCTCATAGTGACCCCTCAGAACCCCCTTGAGGGTGGTGTCACCTCGCGCAGGCAAGGTCGCATACATCTCATCAAATTGTTTCATCTCGCAAAGCTCCTTGATCATTTTTAGCAATTAGCTTGCCACACATTCCCCTTCAAGTTATCACATTAATGCACCAATAAAGTGAATTTATGTCAAATGAAATTTAAATTCCGAAAATGAATTCAAAAATCCCCACTATGGTGCGCAAATATCTGTGTTTATTGCATCCGAGCTTTGATTCGCCCCATTACACTGTGGCTTGGGTCTTGCTAATTGAATCACACCATGACACTTCAAGTTTCACTCAACCACCTGACTCAATACCGCTATGACCGCTTGGTCAATTTGGGTCCGCAAATTGTCCGACTTCGACCCGCGCCCCACAGTCGCAGTCAAATCCTCTCCTACTCTTTGAAGGTTGAGCCGTCTAAGCATTTTGTGAATTGGCAACAAGATCCTTTTGCCAACTATCAAGCGCGTTTGGTCTTCCCTGAGCCCACTAAGTTGTTCCAAGTGGAAGTGGATTTGGTCGTTGAGATGGCCGTCTTCAACCCATTTGACTTCTTCTTGGAGCCCAGCGCCAAAGAGTTCCCCTTTCATTATGAGCCTTCATTGGCCATTGAACTCGCACCTTACCTGATCAAAGAACCCTTGACCCCTGTACTTGGGAACTACCTCACCACCATTGATCTCGAACCTTGCAGAACCATTGATTTTTTAGTCAAGCTCAACCGTCAAATTCATGAGTCGGTGCGATATTTGATTCGCATGGAGCCCGGCGTGCAAACGCCCGAACAAACTCTGATCCTGGGATCTGGCTCCTGCAGAGATTCTGGCTGGCTCTTGGTTCAAGTCCTCAGACACTGTGGCCTTGCTGCTCGATTTGTCTCTGGCTACTTGATTCAACTCAAGGCTGATGTCAAAGCAATCGATGGACCCAGCGGCACAGATCATGACTTCACCGACTTGCATGCATGGTGTGAGGTTTACTTGCCCGGCGCGGGATGGGTTGGACTTGACCCCACCTCCGGACTGTTGACGGGTGAAGGACATATTCCACTCGCCTGCACGCCTCAACCCTCCAGCGCAGCTCCCATTGAGGGACTGGTGGATGAGGCGGAGGTGGAATTTGAGCACCACATGAGTGTGACTCGAATTTTAGAGACCCCTCGAGTGACCTTTCCCTACAAGGATGAGGACTGGGAAAAAGTTCTTGCGCTTGGCGCTCGGGTAGACCAAGAACTCCAAACGCAAGATGTGCGACTCACCATGGGAGGAGAACCCACGTTTGTGGCGACATCCGATCGCGATGCACCGGAATGGAATACCGATGCACTGGGACCTACCAAGCGAGGATACGCCACTCATTTGGTGGACTTGCTGAGGGAGAAATATGGAAAAGGTGGTTTCATCCACTTTGGGCAAGGAAAATGGTATCCAGGTGAGCAACTCCCCAGGTGGGCTTTGTCCATCTGTTGGCGAGCCGATGGTCACGCCTGTTGGGAGGACCCCACTCTTTTTGCGGACGAAAGCATTCCCTCTTTCTACACCAGTGAAGATGCAAAAGGTTTCATCGAAGATTTGAGCTTGGAGTTGGGCTTATCTAAACAGTTCATACAAACAGGCTTTGAGGATACCTTTTACTACCTCTGGCGTGAGCGCAATTTACCCGTCAATGTGGATCCCTTTGACTCCAAACTTGAAGATGAACTTGAGCGCACTCGCCTCAGACGCGTCTTTACCCAAAAGCTCAGCCACGAAGTGGGTTACCTTTTACCCATTCAATTGCATCCACAGTTCGAACACACCTTGAAGGGTCCTCGCTGGTTATCGGGCCAATGGTTCTTGCGCGATGAGCGACTTTATTTGATTCCGGGCGATTCACCGATGGGCTACAGACTTCCATTGGACTCCTTGCCTTGGGTGAAATCAGAGGACTACCCCTATCACCACGAGATTGACCCCTTTGCCGATCGCGCGCCTTTGGCCACTCCTGAACCTAGACTTCAAAGTCCACTGCAATCTGATGGACTCTTGGGCGAGGGTGCTGCAAAAAAAGAGGGCAAGCTCGCAGCACTCAGAGGTGTCTTTGATCGCTGGCTCAAGCTAGGTGCTGACCATCCTGAGCTCCAGGACTTGGGGCCCTTGGAGGACCTCTCCTCAAGTGAGGTGCTCAAGGAAAGTGCAGTTCCCATTCAAGCCACAACCCAAGCCCCGGCCAAACACCACTCTGCGAGCCATTTGGTCAGAACAGCCCTTTGCGTGGAAACCAGAGACCCCAGGCGGGCACATGGACCCAAGGTCGAACTCACCGAGCCCGCACAAGGGGTGATCTATGTCTTCATGCCTCCTTTGGCCAGACTAGAGGATTATTTGGCCTTGCTCCACAGTGTGGAGAAAACCGCCAAAAAACGGGGCGTAAAAGTGGTCTTGGAAGGCTACCCTCCCCCTAGAGACCCCAGACTCAAACTCTTACAAGTCACCCCCGATCCAGGCGTGATCGAGGTCAACATTCATCCCGTCAGTCATTGGAAGGAGCTCGTGGACAACACCGAGTTCTTGTACGAAGCTGCCCATCAAACGCGCCTGTGTGCGGAAAAATTCATGACCGATGGACGTCACACAGGTACCGGTGGTGGCAACCATTTCGTACTGGGTGGAGCAACCCCAGCGGACAGCCCCTTTTTGAGACGACCTGAGCTACTGGCAAGTCTCATCCTTTACTGGCACAACCACCCCTCCTTGAGCTACCTCTTTAGCGGGCTCTTCATTGGACCCACCTCACAAGCCCCCAGAGTTGACGAAGCAAGAAACGATCAGCTCTATGAGCTGGAGATTGCGCTCAAAGAGATCCGTCGCCAAAGGTTGGTGCACAAGGAGGCTCTCGCTCCATGGTTGGTAGACCGCACATTGAGAAACATATTGGTGGACGTGACTGGTAACACGCACAGAAGCGAATTTTGCATCGACAAGCTCTACTCTCCTGATAGCAGCACAGGTCGGCTAGGTTTGCTTGAGCTCAGAGCCTTTGAGATGCCCCCACACGCTCGAATGAGCATCGTTCAACAGCTTTTAATCCGCACCTTGGTTGCTCGCTTTTGGTCCCATCCTTACGAACAAAACGTCACCCGGTGGGGCACTGAGTTGCACGATCGCTTTTTATTACCCTCTTTTGTTCGTTTGGATTTTGAAGATGTGATCCAAGACCTGAAATCTTGGGGATTTGCATTTGACAGCAAATGGTTTGAACCTCATTTTGAATTCCGTTTCCCCGTCATTGGAGAGCTCAAATCAAACAGCATGGTCGTGACCTTCAGGAACGCCCTAGAACCCTGGCATGTCATGGGCGAGGAAGGCTCCTCGGGCGGCACCGTTCGCTATGTTGACTCTTCACTCGAGCGCATTGAAGTTCATGTCAACGCCTTCAATCCCAGTCGATACGTGCTCACCGTCAATGGAAGACCCCTCCCCTTGCACCCCACGGGCATCAACACCGAATACGTGGCGGGCGTGCGTTTCAAAGCGTGGGCTCCTCCCTCAGCGCTGCACCCAAGCATTCCGGCCCATGCTCCTTTGACCTTTGACGTGATTGATACCTGGAACTCTCAGTCAGTGGCTGGGGCCCAGTACTTTGTCTCTCACCCCGGAGGGCTCAATTACGTGAACTACCCGGTAAACGCATACGAGGCCCAAAGTCGCCGAGTCTCGCGCTACCAGTCCATGGGCCACACGCCAGGAAGAGTGAGTGTTCCCAAGGCCTCCATTGAGCTACCGATCAATCAAGAATTCCCCTTGACGCTGGATCTGAGGCGGGTTTGAATGGATACTTCGCGGTTATTCTAGGCATCTCTTTTTTGTCTATTTCAAACCCCAATCAATCAAGATTCGAAATCCCTCTCGATTGAATGCGAAAATCAAGCCATGACCTCAGCAGCCCAAGTCGACCCACTCGATGACCACTCCAACTTGACCTCTGCGTCCAATTGGCACCCCTTGCCCGAATGGGGTAGAGCAGCTATTGACTTGAACGGTGAGCTCAACACGCATTTCCAAGAACTCTCGGGTGGGACGCTGCAAAGCAAAACCGATGTGGGACAACTCGCACCTCATTGGGACACGTTTTTCCAGGATGCACAAATCAAAGATCCCAGTGATCTAGATAAAAAGCAGCTTGAGCTAGAACGCCAAATCAAAGACAACGGCATCACCTACAACGTGTACTCCGATGTGGATGGTCCCCAGCGCCCTTGGTCCTTGGATCTTTTCCCACTGATCATCACCCCAAAAGATTGGCAAAGCTTGGAGACAGCGGTGACCCACCAAGTCAAGCTGTTGCAGATGATATTAAAGGATGTCTATGGGGCACAAACGCTTCTAAAAAAAGGACTGCTCCCCCCCGCTTTGGTCCAAGGTCATCCTGGATTTTTAAGGGGGATGCATGGCATCCAACCCCTAGGCGGCACTCACTTGCACATCGCAGCCTTTGATATTGCTAGAGCCCCTTCTGGAGAGTGGCGTCTCATCTCCCAACGCACTCAAGCCCCGTCTGGCCTGGGGTACTTGCTCGAGAACAGGGGCATCATCTCCAAGCTCTTTCCTCAATCCATGGCTTCTTTGGGCATTCAAAGCTTGGGACAAAGTTACCGTGCCTTCATGGACCACATGAAGGAATGTTGCTCTGGCTTGGGCAAACCTCACATTGCTTTGTTGACACCGGGTCCTTACAACGAGACTTACTTCGAGCACGCGTACCTGGCGAGATATTTGGGTGTGACACTGGTGCAGGGGCGAGATCTCACTGTTAGGAACCAGCACTTGTACTTGAACACACTGAGGGGATTGGAGCCCATTCATGGTTTGATCAAACGCTTGGACGATGAATTTCTAGATCCCTTGGAATTGCGCGAAGACTCGACTCTGGGTGTGCCTGGACTCATGCAAGTCATTCGAGCCGGCAATGTCATGGTTGCAAATGCACCGGGTACAGGTTTCTTGGAGTCTCCGGCTGTGCTTGGCTTTTTACCCGCGATCTCCAATGAGCTCATGGGCACAAGCCTCAAACTGAACTCTCTGCCCACTTGGTGGTGCGGAGAGCATGCCGCTTTTGAAGACATCAAGGCCGATCTGGGTGAATGTGTGATCAAGCCCACCTACCCCTTTAACCACCTCCACGATCATCGACCACAAACCGTTTTGGGCCAGTTTTTGAATGAAACCAGCATGGCTGAGTTGCGCTCGTCCATGCAGGAACAAGGCGCACAATTCACAGCTCAAAAGTATTTACCCCTGTCTCAGCTGCCCACTTGGCAAGCAGGTCAACTCCAACCTCACTCGGTGCTCTTGCGCGTCTTTGCCATCTCCAAATCTCATAACGAGTGGAATATTTTGCCAGGGGGGTTGGCAAGACTGGCCACCCAAGGACTGCAAATAGCCTCGATGCAAAGAGGCGGTTCATCTGCGGATGTTTGGGTCCAGGGCAACTCTTTTGCGCCCACAGCAAACGTGGCGACCGCTATCAACCAAGAGTCAGAGCCGACACACAAAAAGAGAATCGTCACCAGCCGCGCCGCAGAAAATCTATTTTGGTTGGGCCGCTACAGTGAGAGGAGTGAGAACATCCTCAGACTCGTGCAATTGAGCTTGGAGGGCTTGAGTAGCGAGGCCCAACATTCCAGTACTTGGCGACAATGGATTCAAATCATGACCATTCGACAAGGCTTGATCCCGAAAGACGCAGCCAATTGTTTGATGCAGCCCAAACTCTTCGCACGCGAGCTGGTGGCTTCATTGGATCAAGCCAAAAATGCAACCAGCTTGGGTTTCAACTTACGCTCACTTCAATTGGCCGCCTCAGCCGTTCGCGAGCGACTCTCCTTGGATCACTGGCATCTGATTGAAACCACTCAAAGCGACTTCTCCAATGCCGCTAAAAACTGGGGGAAAGATCAAAATTACGCGTTGACGGATGTCTTTCGCCACTTGCGCCTGACCAACGAACACATGACGGCCATCACAGGCGCACAAACCGACCGAATGATCCGAGACGATGGCTGGAGACTCTTGAGCATTGGAAGGCATTTGGAGAGGCTTGGATTTTTATCCTCCGCCTTGGAGAGTGCCATCATCTGCCAGGGCCTTGAACGAATAGATGAAGATGACAGTTGCTTTTTATCCTTGCTCAGTTTGTTTGACAGCACCATCACCTTTCAATCTCAATTCCAACAAAGCAGAAGCCTTGCCGCTTTGTTTGATCTTTTGATGCTCGACAAGGACAATCCTCGATCCTTGGCTTGGGTGGCTCAGACCCTCAAGGGTCGATTGTCCAAATTGGCAGGTAGACCCATTCATGAGCTCGATGAATTGGCGCAACGTGTCATTGAGCCCGTGAACATTGATGGCTTGAGTTTTGAGGCACAACACATCAAACAAAGCTTATCTGTGATTGCATCTCGATTGAATCAAATTTGGAGTCAAACCTTCAATTTAACGGAGCAAATTGGAGAGAAGTATTTCACCCATACATTGGCACTTTCAACGAGCGATGCTACGCCATCAAAACAAACCTCTTTGTTTTAACGAGGTTTTCCCATGCGATTACACATCACTCACATCAGTCACTACCAATACCAACCGGCCGTTGAAACGGCTCAGCATTTTTTGCACATCAAGCCCAAGAGGACCAACAACCAAACGCTCTTGAATCACCAACTCAAAATCAGTCCCACGTTCAATGAGTTGATTGAGTTTTTGGATTACTTTGGCAATCCCGCGCATTACCTGAGTTTGACCTCCAGACACGATCAGCTGAAAATCTTGAGTGAAAGCACGGTTCAAACCCATCCTTTCTATGAATTCACACCCTCCTCAATGGACCCCTTGTGGGGGATGGGCAACAACCGCATGCAGCAACACATGGGAGGAGACTCGTCACCCCTTCAAAGTGATTCCTCCTCGCCTTGGAGACAGATGCAAAGCATGGAACAATTCTCTTCCTTGCAGCAACTCGCCCCACTGCCCCTCTCAGAGCCCTCCATCACCTCCGCTTTGAACGCCATCGCAGCACATGAAGTCAAAGATTTCTTCACCTACCGAGCCTCTCAAATTTATCACCCAGCCAGTGAGTTTTTATTTGACTCGCCGCACATCAACGCACTCAAAATATTCAATGACTATGCGCAACCTGTGCTGAACGCTACTAGCGTACTGGAAAGTCTTAATGCACTCATGCACCGCATTCACACCGATTTTGTCTATGAGTCCAAGAGCACGGATGTCAACACTCCCATACTAGACGTGTTTCATCAAAAAAGAGGGGTCTGTCAAGATTTCGCACACATCATGATCGCTTGTTGTCGGGCATTTGGCTTGCCCGCAAGGTACGTCTCCGGCTACTTGCTCACCCACCCACCCGCAGGGCAAGCGCGTTTGATTGGCTCGGACGCCTCACATGCTTGGGCTTCTGTGTACCTCCCGGTTTTGGGCTCCAACAAGGGTTATTGGTATGACTTTGACCCGACCAACAACCGCTCTGGGTTGGGCTCACCTGGAGACGATTATGTGACCCTGGCATGGGGAAGAGACTACTCGGATGTTTCACCCGTTCGAGGCGTGATCCAAGGAGGCAACGATCACCAAGTGGACGTCGCAGTGACCGTCATGCCTATCAATTGAGCCTTGGCTGGCACGTCTTTGAGAACCCGCTACTCCCCAAGGCTTGACCACCAGCCAACTCCCACCTCACTGCCGTAATGGGTCAGAAAAAGGGGGGTTTCTCGCTGGTGCAAGACACAGGAATGCTCTATATTGGCAGCCAAGAAAGTGCTGGTGCAAATTGCGCAAAGGGTGCAAAGCCCAGGCAATTCTCAGCTTGGCGCCCTCACTCTCGCCTTGATTAGAACTTCACCCAGGGTACATCCATGAAAAAACTCCCACTGCTCTTGTGCTTCTTGGCCCTCTTTTTGAGTTGCGCCCAATCAGAAACGCTGGACGAACAACTGCTTAGAAAATACGCCTTACAAAGCTTTCCCGAATACTTAGAGCTGCTCTCCATTGCGAATGTGTCCACTGCGCCAGGGGATCACCTCGTGGCGAATGCCAAGTGGTTAAAGTCCGCCTTTGAAAAGCGGGGCTTTAAGATCACCATTGCAGACAATCAAAATCACCCCCTGGTGCTGGGTGAGTTGATGCCCTTCAAGCCAAAGCAAAAAACCATCCTGTACTATCTGCACTTTGATGGCCAGCCACTCATTAATTCACAGTGGTCCCAAGAAGACCCGTTTAAACCGGTTCTCAAAAAAAGAGCAGCCAATGGAAGCTGGGAAGTGACCCGCATGGAGGATCTCATGCGCATTGATTTTGATCCTGAGTTGCGGCTCTTTGGGCGCTCCACTTCGGACGACAAAGGACCCATCGGTATGTTTTTGGCCTCGTTGGACATGATCAAAGCTGAAGGCATGAGAATGGGGAACAATGTAAAAATCATTCTCGACAGTGAAGAGGAAATCAGCTCGCCAGGCATCTCTGGCGTGGTTGAACACCACAAAGACATGCTCCAATCCGATGCAGTGGTGATTTTGGATGCTGCTGCTCACCCCAGCGGCAGGCCTAACTTGGTGTTTGGAAATCGGGGTGTGGTGACGCTCACTTTGACTGTCTATGGACCCAAGGTTCCTTTGCACAGTGGACACTACGGCAACTACGTGCCCAATCCTGCCATGAACTTGGTGCAATTGCTAGCCTCCATGAAGGACTCTCATGGCAAAGTGACCATTCCTGGCTATGACTCGACCACCCATTTATCGGCTGATGACCAACGTGTGCTTCACTCCATTGGAGACGATGAAGCACTTATTAAAAAAAGGGTTGGCATTGCTCAGCCTGATGAGGTCGCACCCACCTATGGAGAGTCGCTTCAGTTTCCATCTTTGAACATTCGCGGACTCTCGTCCGGAGGCGTTGGCGCCAGTGCTGCCAATATCATTCCCAAAGATGCGGTTGCAGAGATCGACATTCGAACCACACAAGAAGCCAATGCGAGTTATTTGGTTGATCTCATCAAAAAGCACATCGAACAAGAGGGCTTTCACATCATGGACCACGCGCCAAGCGATGAAGAGAGGTCTAAGTTTGCACGGCTGATTCAGTTGAGAGTGGGTTCTTCTAGTGAGGCCGCCAGGCAGTCTTTGGAGTCCCCCATTCGCTTTTGGGGAGAGAGGGCTCTCAAGGATGCGTTTGATGGCTTGCCCTCCAGTCCCCAACCCGTTTTGATCAGAGCCATGGGAGCGACAGTCCCCACTTACGAGATCGTGAACCCATTGAACATTCCCTTCTTTTTGATGCCCAATGTCAATGCAGACAACAACCAGCATGCATTTGATGAGAACTTGAGGGTGGGCAATTACCTTTTTGGGATGAGGCAAATCACCGGCTTGTTGACCACACCCTACCCCTGAATCGACACAATGAAAAAGGAGAGTTGATGCCCTTTTTTTTAAGGTTCTTCATTGCCCCAAAAAAAGATCATCAATCTCTCTTTCTTGCCGCAACTCACTTTGAGTTAAGCCGATGACGCCCAAGGTTTTAAAAAAACTCCTTGGCTGCACACAGCTCATCTCAAAGCCCCGAGTTCTGATGGCCCCTTGTTCCATTGGACTCAACAACTCTAGCCCCTAGACCACCTACACCACCGTGACAGAGAGACTACTAGAACTCGCCAATCAACTCCCCGATGGCCCAGGCGTCTATTTATTCCGAGGTGAAGGTGAGTTACCTTTGTACATCGGCAAAAGCATACACATACGACAACGCGTACTCTCGCATTTGCGCGAAAAAAGCAACCCCCGCATGCTCAGCCAAACCACGCATTTCGAATGGACATCAACTGCTGGAGAAATAGGGGCTTTGTTGCTTGAGTCTCGTCTCATCAAAACCCTCAATCCGCTCTACAACATCAGACTCAGAAGAAGCAAATCGCTCACCACTTTGGGTGTAAAGAACATGGAAAACGCAGAGGTTGAATTGGAATGGTTGAACTTGAAGTTCGCACCCAGCGAGTCAGAATCGCGGTTTGGTCTTTTCAGATCCAAGCGTGCGGGAGAGAGCGATTTGCTTGAATTGGCGCAAACCCACCACCTGTGCTTGAGCCGATTGGGTCTAGAGGCTAAAAAACGAGGGGCATGCTTTGGATGGCAGCTCAAGAAATGTTGGGGCGTGTGCGTGGGAGAGGAATCCAAACAAAGCCACGATGAGCGACTGCTGAAAGCGCTCAGTCAATGGCGTGTTCACAGTTGGCCTTATCCCTCTCACATTGAAATCATCGAGCGAAAAGGAACGTGGGAACAGCGCCACCGCATCCATCACTGGCGACACACACAGACGCATTGCTCAATGGCTCGAAAAATCATCTGGCAAGATCCAGAGGTCAGCACTTTTGATCTGGATACCTATAAAATTTTGGTGCGTCCAATTTTCGAGGGAAACTTGGAGATCGAGGCCTCAGCCTCGCCATCGCCCTAACTTTCAATTCATCCGCACGGGTTCGATATCCACACTGCCTTTAGAAGAACTAAGGGTGAGTGTTTGTTCTTGAATCGTGGCTTGAATTTGCATGCTGCGCTCGGCCATGCTAACCAAGGACTGAGTGCTTTCATGATGGAGCCCCCAGACCTCCAACTTTTGCAGCCTCGACACCTTGCTCTCCAAGGCTTTCCACCAAACGCTTCTTGCATGATTGAATGCATAAACCAACACTCGATCGGCTTGAGAACAAGCTTTCGCAATTGGTTTTTCTTCAGGTTGACCCACCTCAATCCAAACGCGCTTGGCACTGGTGTAGTCTTCCAAAAACAAGTCAGGAAGATCGGGGTCGGACAAGCCCGCTCCAAAAATCCAGTTTCCATCTCCGTTGCAAACCGACCCAAGGAGATGTGCATTGAGAGAAAAAGCCACCAACCTCACCATCATTCGCTCATCGGTTTCACTGGGGTGCCTGGCCAAAGTGAGGGCGTGATCGGCGTAGTAGCCATGATCGATATCTGCGATTTGCAAATTTGCTTTGTAAATGGTGGATTTAAGTGACATGATTATTTTGAAGGCGAACGCCAACCCTGACGGTCAAAGCGAATGGTGAATTGTAAGGCGAGGGTTGATTGAGCAAAGCGTTCAATTGAACGCTGGCCCATTGATTGGGCCAGCCTGCACTCAGGGTCAAGCGGTTTGGGTGCCTGTCAAGTAATCCCTCTTACCCAAAGGAACGCCGTTGTGGCGCAGGATGGAGTAAGTGGTGGTGATGTGAAAAAACACATTGGGCAAGACCCAATGCAGCAAATAATCCTCACTTACCATGGTCTTGGTCTCAGTCTTACCCACTGGAAAGGTGACCTCCAACCCAGCACCTTGGTCCACCGCTTGTGGACTCACTGTAGCGAGCCAAGCCATCGTTTTATTGACCCTCTCGATCAACTCCGCCATGGTGTTCTCGCTATCGTCAAATTTTGGCGCCTCGAGTTTGGCGATTCTGGCCACACCCAGTTTGGCCGCATCACAGGCGATCAACACCTGGCGCTTGAATGGGAGCATGTCGGGGGCCAATCTGTAATCGACAAAAACTTGTGGGTCATAGCCTTTGGCTTGTGCATCCTGCACTGCTTTTTCTAAACAAACCTTCAAATTACCAAGCATGAGCTTGAAAACGGGCAAACTGGCGGTAGACAACATATTAGACATTCAGATTCCTTCAATCATTTGACAAAATTCGCTCTTCATTGCCCCTAGAATGGATCGCGTGGATACTCAAAAGATCCATCCAGGCGCATCAACAGAGCTCGCACTGATCTTACCTAATTAAAGTCTCTGAGCACGTGGAATGGTTACAAAGCTTTTAAAAACCCCTGGTAAAGCTCGACTAATGAATACCCCTAAAGCTCAGAGGTGGTTAAGATGGCGTTAGGATGTGCAAATTCCTGATGGATTTATTTTGCCGCTTTGATTCAAGCCCTGAACCCAAATGTGGGTGTTGTTTAACGCCAGAGCTTGAAAACAAGACAGATGACCTCATCTAATGAAAACTTCCCAATGATGGAGAACCGACTCATGAAAATCAAATTGATTCAAAACATAGCTCTCAGCTTGGCGGGCTTGCTCTTGGCTGGCCAGGTTTTGGCACAGGATCCATCCATGAACGAGGTCTACAAAGCCGCTGAGTCGGGTAATTTCGCTCAAGCCGATGCCATGATGAAGCAAGTGCTCGCTGACCATCCCAACAGCGGCAAAGCCCATTTCGTTCAAGCAGAAATATTTGCCAAAGAAGGTCGCACAGAGGCTGCCAAGGACGAACTCCAAATTGCTCAAAAATTGGCTCCGGGATTGCCTTTTGCCAAACCCCAAGCCGTCACTGAGTTAGAGGCCAAGCTCGCCCCCGCTCCAATGACCCCCCCTCAGTTCAACAACAACTACAACGCACAACCTCAGCACGTTCCAGCCTCCTCAGGACCCAGCTTGTTGCCCTGGGTATTGGGCTTTGCGGCTTTGGCTTTTATTTTCTTCATTTATCGCTTGGTCAGTGGTCCCAGAAACGTCTACGCTCCGATGCCAGCCCCCGGCTACGGCCCACCCCCCGTGTCTCCCATGCAACCCTACGGTTATGGCCCCACCCCCATGGGACCTGGCGGCTCAGGTATGGGCTCAGGCATCCTGGGTGGCCTGGCCACGGGAGCGGCTGTGGGAGCCGGCATGGTGGCTGGTGAAGCACTCATGCACAATATGCTCGGAGAGCACGGTTCGAATGGCGCTGTCTCAAGCGGCAACGGCTTTCAAGACAACAACAATTACCAACCTCCAGCCCCAAGCAACTACGACATGGGCGGAAATAACTTTGGCGTTCAAGACAGCGGATCTTGGGATGACTCCTCAAGCTCCTCAGGCTCAGATGACTGGTAAATTCTGATGCTGGAGTGTGTGGGAAAAGCTCAGAATTTCCTCACACACTTGTTGGCGATCATTGTCAATGGTGATCATGTGGTAGCTGTTACCCAGTTCAATGAAACTGAGCGTTGAACCTTGCCAATGTTCTTGTAACCACCTGACATTTCGCAAGCTGGCGACCTCGTCCTCTCGGGCGTGAATCATCAATGTGCTTGGCATCTGAGAGTGTGGCAAAGTCTTGCGAACGAAACGCCTGAGTTGGTCGTGAGCTCTTAGATGACCAATATCTAAGACACTGGCGCCTGCACTAGATATTCGACGCTCTATCAACTGCTTTTTAATCCAAGCCCGTATGCGTTCGTTCTTGACACCAAATGGCTCATTTTCCTTGTAGCTCCACAGGGCTCCAAGAGGGGTGTACAAAGCAAGCGGCAAGAGCCAGTGGTAAAAAGGAATAGACCACCCATCAATCCAAAGTGGGGTGGACAACAAGACCAAAGACTGAACATCCGCGGGGTACTTAATGGACAAGCCCAAAATCAAGTTGGCACCAGCAGATAATCCAATCAACTGAATTCGAACTGGAGATGAATGTTGCGCTCTTAGATCTACAATCTGCGCATGTAAGAATTCAATCCAATGGTTGTAAGTGCTGGCAATTTGATGCTCTTGGCTCGCATCAAATGAATAACCTGGAATGTTCCAGGAGCAAGTGGTCAAACCTGCTTTCTCCAATGCATGTTTCACAGTCAACAATTCATCACTTGTGCTGCACAAGCCGTGAACCAAAACATACACCGTTTTAAATGAACCAACCATTCATTACTAAGAATTATTTGCAATGCAACAATTATCACCCAGAAATGCCATCCTCCAATCGACCGCTTAAAGAAAGTGAGCCCACCTTGAAAAAATCAAAATCCTTAAATCCCCTGTCCCTCTCAACTTTGTCCCTGAAGGTGAGTGGTTTGTCCGTGGGCCTGCGAGCCAGCATCGGGAGCCTTGGAATGGGGCTTTTTCTGGCCACGGCAAGCCTGAGTGCCATTGCCTTTCAAGTGCCTGCGGCAGGATCCATTGAAGTGGCATTCTCCCCAAATGAGGGCAGTGAAGACTTGGTGATCAAGGCCATCGACTCAGCTCAAAAGGAAATCTTAGGTCTGGCCTATAGCTTTACCAGTGCTCCCATCACACAAGCAGTTTTAAGGGCAAAGAAAAGGGGCGTCAGGGTAACTTGGGTCGTGGATGCAAAGAGCAACACCCAAGAGGATAAAAGTGGCAAAGCTCAAGCGGCCCTGAGTGCTTTGGTCAATGCTGGGTGTGAGGTCAGGCTCATATCGGTCTACCCCATTCACCATGACAAGACCATCATCATCGATGAGCAAACGGTTGAATTGGGAAGCTTTAATTTCTCTCAAGCCGCAGCCAAGCGAAACTCAGAAAATGTTTTGGTCAACTGGAATAACCCCGCTTTGGCAAAAGTGTATTTACAGCACTTCGATCGAAATTACAGGGAATCAACACCTTTTCAATCCCGCTAGTTTTAACACTCAGTGAGACCAATTGACTTGGGACGCACCTTGGTCCAAGAGTGACTTGGTCCAGTTGTTCAAGAGCAAAGTGGGCTCTGCGTGTGCCAAGCTCAAGGTGAAGTTAAGGGCCACTTGCGAGGCGCCCTCTTTCTTTGATGATGCGCCTGAGAGCTCAGCCCCAGCAGCCCGAATCAATGAGCCAAGGTGAGCCCCCAGGGGCTCAACCAAGTCTTGCGAGCACATCAAGCTCAAGTGAATGGTTTCATTCAAATAGTCGTTGGCCCCCATTTTGAGATTCAATTGATAGGCCAAGGCTCGAAGTGTGGAGTTCGCAATCACAATAACCAAGGATGCAATCAATGCATCAATTGGCCTTTGCAATCCACACAAAGCACCCACAGCAGCACAACACCACAAGGTAGCGGCGGTGTTGACCCCACGGGTCAAAGTACCATCACGGTACAACAATCCACCGCCGATAAAGCCAACACCCACCACAATTTGCCCTGCCATGCGCACTGCATCGGTGTAGCCCTCTGAGGTTCTACAGATCCAAAGAAACAAGCACGCACCCAGACTGACCAACGCATTGGTCTTTAAGTCCACCAACCTCTTGTGCCATTGCCTCTCCACACCCACCAAAGAACCCAAGGCCAAGGCCGTGAAAATGGCCTGGATAAACTCCACATTCATTTCAAACATTCCCAATACTCCCTCTATGCAAACTGTCGCCCAACTGGAGTCAAATCGCAAGCTTTAAAAACTCTGGTTCATCACCAAAAGAGTTGTTTTTTGAGTCTGAAGACCTGATAAAAGTGGGCTTTGCATCAAAGTATTCGAAGCTTTGATAAAACCGGCTCCAAAAATCAAACTGCGCTTGGAATCAAACTCATAAACCAAGCCAAGGGTTTGTGTGTTGTACAAGGCAGAAGCTGAGCTTGGGAGATAGACGCTCTTACCGGAAAGCTGAGACTGTTGAGCATTCACGCCGTAGAAAGCTTGCAAGTAGGACTGATCGCCATAGGCCTCTTTGCAATCCCAAAAAACATCCCACCCCTGACCCAACGGAAGGCCAAGTGTGAATCCAAGCTGGGCCAGGCTTTTGTGTTGCGCACCTGGTGTTGAGCCCCAATTTGCATACAGTGTCACAGCCTCCAAAATGGGTTGCCACTCTATGAATGCGTAACCTTCAAATTGTCCATTCACGTCCCCTAGGCCACGGTAGGCGGAATCATTGGCCTGAACACGTCCAAGCATGTAATTGAGTGAAGCACCACTCTTTAAGCCCTCCTGTTTGATCAGCCAAACACCCAGGCCGTGCTCGATGCTTAGGAAACCCGACTCACGCTCCAAGTTGAAATCCAAGGTGGGGTCCAACTTGGCATTGATCAATACGCCATGAACAATCGACAAATTGGTCTTGTTAAAACCATAGGTGAGCTCAGCCCCCTTTAAGGCGCCAGATAAAAAAGAGTCACCCTCCTTTTGAGGGGCTTCAATCAAAGCCTGGGCGTTGGCAAAGGCAGCATACCCTGCAAGACCCAACAGGCAAAGCAAGCACTTGATTTGGACTGAAAGTAAGCGGACCCATGTACAGAGAGAAAAAGCACTTGGTAGAGCGCAACAGCATTGGTAAAGGGTCTGAGTACGAGCGGATGTCATGGTAGGTGTGCAGTGGTGATTCATGCGGAAGTAATCCTTGCTAAAGCAATTATTTGCAAACAAATCTTAACCCACTTGGAGCGTGACCCAGAGAGGGGTTTTCGACAGCTTTTTAGTCTTCTAAGCCAAAGCTTCTTGGTGGGAATGCAGCTGTAGATTGACCTCAATGCTGACACAGACCTCATTGCGCTCGTTGTTATTGATCTTGATTGCCCCGTGGTGGAGGCGAATGATCTCCTTGCACAGGCTCAATCCCAGTCCATGCCCATCGGTTGAGCGAGAGTGTTCGCCAGAACCGCGGTAAAACCTCTCAAATGCTTTATCAAGCACGTCTTTGGATACGCTGTTGCTTGGATTGGTGAAGGCGATGGTCAGTAGCGAACGGTGAACATGAAGTTCGATGTGTATCCATCCTTGGGCTGTGTTGTAGTTCACCGCATTGGAACATAAGTTGTTAAGCAACTGCCTGATCAAATCAGGATCACAATGCCAAAAAACAGAGCGCTGGATGTTTGAGGTGATCGCCAAATCATCTTGAAAGGTTTTTAGATCCAAGACCAACTGAGACGCCATGTCGCTCACATTGACTCTTGTGGGCTTCAAATTCAATGATCCCGCATCGGCTTTGGAGAGAAGCAATAATTTATCGGTAATGGTGATGAGTCGCTCAATCTCGTCGGACATTTGGGACAATCTAATTTGCTCCAGCGATCCGTCCTCACAGTCAAAAATAGCCCTCTCGACGTAGCCTCTCAAAATGGTCAATGGCGTACGCAATTCATGAGAAGCATCAGCTGAGAAACGGCCTGCTTGCATAAAAGAAGCACTTAGTCTTGCAGTTAGCGAATTAAAAACTCGAACAAAATCATCGAATTCCGAAAAACCTGTTTTAAATTCAACGGACTCCTTCAAGTCTTTTGACTCATAAACCAATAATCGATCTTTGATCTTGGACAAAGGACTGAGCAAAGATTCGGTCATCAGCCAACCCAAAAAAACAATGCACACGAGCAAAATTGGAAAAAAGGTCTTTAACAGTTTGTCACGAATCTCCCAAATGATGCTCACATAGGCATCGATGGCGTAGTTGGGTACCGCCATCATCACGCCTTGCTTTGCGTGATTCTTGTATTCAACAATCCAAATGACAATCCACCCCTTAGCGCGAACGGTCATCAATGAGGATTGAATTTTTGCATCAGGTACCAATGTGATGTAATCCCATCTTTTTTGTTTGATTGCATCTGGGTAAAGACTTTTGCAAAACTCATTGGCAAAGTTGTGCTCTTCAAGGGTTGATTCTTGACGGTACGCAAAATCACCTGATCCGCCCTTCTCGCATCGTATGCTTTGAGCAACCACTTGGCGAACAAATGATTTTGTTAAATCAAATTCATTTCGAGCCACCAAGGATTTGGGAGGTGAGAGGGGTACTTCTAACTCTAGGCTGATCAACTCCGATTTAACCAAATTAGAGACGATTCCCCAAACTACATTTTGAGACAACCAACGGTTAAAGCCCAACAGCAGAAGTGTTGATAATATAAACTGAACGCACAAAACGATCCGAAAGGATCTAAATAATTTAAAGGGCTTGAATGCATCAAGAAATGGAGTCATCTTGTCGCAATTTATAGCCGACACCGCGAATGGACTCTATGGGGAAGGAAGTGGAGTGAGAGGTATCCGTAGGGGTTAATTTTTTCTTAATCCGTTGAATGCAAACATCAACCACATTGGTTTGAGGATCAAACTCAATGGCCCATACATGCTTGAGTATTTGTTTGCGCGTGAAAATGTGACCAGGCGAACGCATCAAATATTCCAAGAGCGTGAATTCCCTCTGACTCAGCACCATGGAGTGGTCATGCCATTGAACACGCCTGGATATTCGGTCCAACTTCAAAGCGCCCACACTCAGATTGGATAGCTCAGCGTCTCCGGCGTGTCGACTCAAGAGGGCACGCACTCGAGCAATGAGCTCTTCAACGTAAAAGGGTTTGGGCAGGTAATCATTGGCACCAGCCTCAAAACCCAATAATCGATCGTTCAAATCTCCCTTGGCCGTCAAGACAATCACAGGCGTTGAGATGCCGACTTGTCTAATTCGCTTCAAAATATCAATACCGTCCATGCCCGGCAGCATCAAATCCAAAACAATGACATCAAATGATCCTGCCAATGCAGCTTGCAAACCAATGTTGCCTTGTGTGAAATGCTCAGTTACAAAACCATGCTGCGAGAATCCTTGCAGTACAAAATCCGCAATTTTCAACTCATCTTCAATGAACAATATTTTCATTGTGATACTTTAATTGATTTGACGGGATCTCTGCTAACAATAACGGTTTTGTAATTTTATGCATCACTTGACATGAGGCGTTGAATCTCCAACCCAACCGGGCAAATAACTCGAACCAAGAGATGAAGCCATTCGCATGGCTTCATTCAAAGCTTGGTCAAACTGCTTTTTGACGAGAACGGGTGAAATTCGAGTTCGAAAATGATCGGCCCACAAAAACTCACTAAATGGAGTCGTATCCTTGGCGAACCCACCTTTGACTCTGACGCAGCCAGCCAAGCTTCGGTAGGGATCGTCCTTCAAATCGGTGACTGAGGTAGGGAGTTTAGAGAAAGGAACTCTCTTACCCATTTCGTTGTAAGGATGAACCCATTGGTGAAACTCCATGATGCGCCAAAACATGGACTCATCCAACATTGAGAAATCTTTTAAAACCAACAATTTCACTTTTTTCTCACCCACTTGGTGCAAGGCCATCCCCAGGTGATGGTGATCGACAATGTAGGGTTGCGCATTGGGCCCCAGCACACAGGGAAACCAATGCTCACTCAACATGGCCTTGCGCTTTTTGGCGGGCATATCCTTCCACTGACTCACTTTGGTCTTAACCTCTGTAAATCCGATGGTGCACTGTGTGGGTCTGAGTTGATCTAGATGCGCACCGATGGTGTGCTGATGAACCGTTCTGAGCATGAGAAATCCAATTATTAATGATGAAAATTCATCTTGAGCCGCCTCAAGAGTTTATGGAGCTGACACGTCAATAACGACATTGCCAACCACCTGACCACTCTCAACTCGTTCGTGAGCACTTGCGATATCGGCCAAAGCAAAACGCTCACCAACGGCGTGCTGCAATGACTGAGCTTGAAGCATTTGGGTCAACTCTTGCAAACACGCTGTGCGGTCGGCTTGCTTTAGATCATAGACCAACATGAATTTGTATTGAATGGATTTGAACAACTGAGATCTGAAATTGAGCTGAACTTGGGGCTCGTTGGAACCATAGCAAACAACGGTTGCATGGTGAGCCATGGCTGGTGTGTCGATCAAATTGAGGGGCGTTGATAAATCCATATCAATGACAAAATCAACCC
>CAIKYO010000027.1 GCA_903831655.1 uncultured Burkholderiales bacterium | reverse complement strand
CTAAAACGTTGACCACTTTTTTAGCTATGGCCTCATCCGTCTCACCAAACCATTGACGTCGCTCTGAGTGACCCAAAATCACACTTTGCAAATTCATCTCACGCATCATCGGAACGCTCACCTCACCGGTGAAAGCGCCCTTTTCGTGTTCATTCACATTTTGTGCGCCCAAAATGATTGGCAAAGAAGATTTCCGAATCAACTCACTCATCTGAAACCAATAAGGCGAGGGCACGCAAAGCATAACCTGTGGGCCACCTTCAAATACAACACCCTGTGTTTTGCTGGCCAACTCAAAGCCCTTGATCCATGCCTCATTACCAGCCAATGAAGCATTCATTTTCCAATTGCCCGCGATCAGTGATTGCCTCATGATGTCTTGTATTCCCAATCCAGAAGAATCTTGCCCACGTGCTGATTGCTCTCCATAAGGGCATGAGCTTTCGCAGCGGAAGTAGGCTCCATTGCATCAAACACTTGGTGTATCACGGGCTTGATGAGACCCGCCTCTAATTTTGGCCAAACATGACTCAACAAGTTCTTGGCAATGGCGCCCTTGAACGCAATGGGCCTGGGCCTCAAAGTGGAACCAGTCAGCGTCAATCGTTTCCTCAAAATCAAGCCTGCATTGACTTGAGCTTCAATTCCACCTTGAACAGCGATGATCACCAAACGACCATCCTCAGCCAACAATTCAATTTCTTTAGCAACATAAGAACCCGCAACCATATCAAGAATCACGTTTACTCCTTTAGGAGCAAACAACTTAACGGCTTGCGCAAAATCTTCTTTTTTGTAATTCACTGCATGATCAGCACCGAGGGAAAGGCAAGCTGAACACTTCTCATCACTGCCTGCTGTTGCAATGACAGTTGCACCAAAAGCTTTTGCCATTTGAATGGCCGCAACACCAATGCCACTGGTTCCGCCTTGAACCAATAAGATTTCGCCTGCCTTTAACAAGCCGCGATCAAATACGTTACTCCAAACCGTAAAGAAAGTCTCTGGCAAGCTTGCCGCTTCAACAGCACTTAAACCTTTTGGAATTGGAAGACACTGGGCCAGTGGAGCCACGCACCACTGAGCATAACCACCTCCAGCCACCAACGCGCAAACAGCGTCTCCCAACTTAAGCCCCATTTGAGCCAAAGCTTGAGGGTCTGCATCCTCGATGATGCCTGCAATTTCAAGACCTGGCAGATCAGACACGCCTGGCGGCACAGGATAGTTACCCTTGCGCTGTAAAACGTCAGGGCGGTTGATGCCACTGGCTTGAACTCGAATGAGCGCCTCCCCAGCAGAAAATTGGGGTTTGGGTCGATCGACCAAGTGCAACACATCGGTGGCACCGAATTCGGAAATTTCAAAAGCTTTCATGCAATAAATCCAGTTGAAACACCCCAAACCCAAGTCTTCAAGCTTGGGGCGAATTCAATGTGATATTACTCAGGACGGTGATCGTGCCTGTGATCGGAGCCATGATCATGTGAGTGACCATGGTCGTGTGAACCCTCTTGGTGAGCTGGTGCTGTGGGTTCTGGTCTATCCATCAACGCCTTCATTGACAATTTGACACGACCCTTTTCATCGGTCTCAAGCACTTTGACGCGAACAATTTGACCCTCGGTCAAAACGTCCGTGACTTTGGCTATGCGCTCGTGACTGATTTGGCTGATGTGCAGCAAACCATCCTTGCCTGGGAGCAAATTCACCAAGGCACCGAAATCTAAGATTTTGGTAATTGGGCCTTCGTAGATCTTACCGATCTCAACCTCAGCTGTGATCTCCTCGATGCGACGCTTGGCCTCTTGTGCCTTGGCTGTATCTGCTGAAGCGATGGTGATCGTTCCATCCTCAGCAATGTCAATTTGAGTGCCAGTCTCTTCGGTCAAAGCACGAATCGTTGCGCCACCCTTGCCAATGATGTCTCTGATTTTCTCAGGATTGATCTTCATGGTGTACAAGCGGGGTGCAAAATCGCTCACCTCTTGATTGGGCTGGCTCATCGTTTGTTGCATGATGCCCAAAATGTGCATGCGAGCTTCTTTGGCCTGTGCCAAAGCAACTTGCATAATTTCTTTTGTGATACCTTGGATCTTGATATCCATTTGCAACGCAGTGATACCGTTTGTGGTACCGGCAACTTTGAAGTCCATGTCACCCAAGTGGTCCTCATCACCCAAGATGTCAGTCAAAACTGCAAAGCGGCTACCGTCCTTGATCAAACCCATGGCAATACCTGCAACGTGAGCCTTCATGGGAACGCCCGCATCCATCAATGACAAACAACCACCACAGACGGAGGCCATTGATGAAGAACCATTGGACTCGGTGATTTCAGAGACCACACGCATGGTGTAGGGAAAATCAACTTTATCGGGCAAACAAGCCACCAAGGCTCGCTTGGCCAAGCGGCCGTGACCAATTTCTCGGCGCTTTGTACTGCCCATGCGTCCAACCTCACCGGTTGCAAACGGAGGCATGTTGTAGTGGAACATGAAGCGATCTTCAAACTCACCTGACAAGGCGTCAATGCGCTGTGCATCGCGCTCAGTACCTAGAGTGGTCACTACCAAAGCCTGAGTCTCACCCCTCGTAAAGAGAGCAGAGCCGTGAGTTCTTGGCAAAACGCTATGGCGAATTTCGATGGGGCGAACTGTGCGAGTGTCGCGACCATCAATACGGGGCTCACCTTCCAAAATTTGTGAACGAACAATGCGAGCCTCGATATCAAAGAGCATGCCCTCAACCTTGACGGCGTCAAACTCGATGCCGGCAGCCGTCAAACCAGCCATGGTGGCTGCGTAGGCTTCCTTACAAGCTTGTGTACGGCTTTGCTTGTTTCTGATTTGATAAGCAGCTCTGAGGGGACCCTCAGCAAGTTCCGTTACCTTGGTAATCAAAGTCTCATCCTTGGGAGCTGGTGTCCAGTCCCAAACTGGGTGACCGGCTTCTTTGACCAATTCGTGAATGGCATCAATGGCAATTTTGCTCTGATCGTGACCATAAACAACGGCACCCAACATGATTTCTTCAGACAATTGCAACGCCTCTGACTCAACCATCAACACGGCCGCTTCAGTACCCGCAACGACCAAATCCATGATGCTGTCTTTGCGCTGAGTTTGCCCAGGATTCAAAACATACTCACCATTGATATAGCCCACGCGAGCGGCACCCATGGGGCCATTGAATGGGATACCAGCAATTGATAAGGCTGCGCTTGAGGCAATCATCGCAGCGATGTCAGCATCCACCTCAGGATTCAACGACAAGGTGTGAATGACCAAATGCACTTCATTGAAAAACCCTTCAGGAAACAAGGGACGAATGGGTCGATCGATCAAACGGCTTGTGAGCGTTTCGTGCTCACTGGGCTTGGCTTCACGCTTAAAAAAGCTTCCAGGAATTTTTCCAGCAGCATACGTTTTTTCAATGTAATCAACTGTGAGTGGGAAAAAATCTTGCCCAGGCTTTGCAGACTTGGAAGCCACAACAGTGGCCAAAACCACTGTATCGTCCATGTTAACCAACACCGCTCCAGTGGCTTGACGCGCGATTTCTCCTGTCTCCATGGTGACAGTGTGTTGACCCCATTGAAAGGTCTTGGTGACTTTATTGAAAAGTGACATCGTGATAACTCCATAATGAACGGGGCGTGAAGGCCACACCACCAAAGCCCGCAGGGGCCCTCACAGAACACGATGCCATTCCATCAATCTTGATTCAAAAAAACACGAATCAATCATTGATGGAATGACACAGCTTCGCTCCATGACGAGAATTCTCCGCTGCGCAAAAAACCTAAACTAACAAAGGCTCAGAGGTATCAAGTACAACATTTAAGCCTCAGATGCATAAAAGCGCCTGAGCTATTAAAAATAACTCAGACGCCCCATGCCAAAAAATACCAATTACTTGCGTAAACCGAGTTTAGCAATCAACGCTGTGTAACGAGCCAAATCCTTGGACTTCAAATAATCCAAGAGTTTACGGCGACGACTCACCATGCGCAGCAAACCACGACGACCGTGGTGATCTTTTGCATGGGTTTTGAAATGGGGTGTGAGCTCATTGATGCGAGCTGTTAACAGTGCAACTTGCACTTCTGGACTACCAGTGTCATTGGCAGAACGAGCATTTTGCGCAACGACTTGCGACTTATCGAGTGTGGTCATTTTGATTTCCTGTTTAATGATTATGACTTGCGCTCTTTCTTGGAATGAAGAAAGGCGTGCACTTTGTACGTTGCCATAGCAACCAAAGCCTCATGATTATAGAGCATGAATCCCTTTTCTCCAAGCCCTCCCGCTTGCACCACACCCATGCGGACTGGGCTTGCGATCACAAGAGCGGGTGAGGAAACAAATCAAAATAAAAAATTAATACTTTAGTACTTATCGAGAAAGTCCCAGATTGGGTCAGTTCGCGCATTTACAAGGCCCATAAATGCGAAATATTTATCTAAAAAACCTCTTGAAATCAATGGGTTAGCGCTCATGTTGAATTCATGCAGGCCAAACCATGTGCCTACTAACCTTCACAACACTTTAGGAGTTAACCATGTTATTCGCACCACTCAGCACCACCATGAACATCAACCAAAGACGCCCTTCTTTTCAAGCTTTTGAGAAGTTTTTAGGTGATGTGGTCAAAACGCCTTCTAGCGTTTACTCATTCAAGCAAACGGAGACTGGCTACACACTCGATATTGATGTGCCCGGCGTCAGCAAAGAGCAGTTGCAAATTCAAATTGAAGATCAATTTGTAAGAATCCAATCGCTGCCAGAGGTTTCACGCAAATACAACTTTTACTTTGAAATGCCTCAGGTGCTTGACAGCACTCAGTGTTCAGCCAAATTGGATTTGGGTGTTTTGCATTTAACGCTCTCCAGCAAAAAGCCAGCAGTGGTGAGCAACACCCTCACGATTGAATAATTCAATCAAGACACCTTGGGATTTTGCACCTGGCTCTCAAATTGAAACCGCTGACAAGGGCCAGCGTGCATTGACTCCAAAAGCGTAGGATCGCTCTCCCAACTCAATGCCATGCTGCACTCGCATTCCAGCAGCCATGGCAATCATGGCGCCATTATCGGTACACCACTCCAGAGGTGGGAAATGGACATCTACCCCCATTTGATGCGCCATAGTTAGGAGGGATGAACGCAAACTTTGATTGGCTCCCACACCACCTGCGACAACCACCCGGTTGTGACCTGTGGCTTTGAGTGCTGATTGGGTTTTTTTAACCAAAACTTCAACAATAGCCGCTTGCACAGAGGCCGCCAAATCGGCTTTGTAAGGCTCCAAATTCGGCTCTAACTTTTTAACTTGGGTCAGAACCGACGTTTTGAGTCCAGCAAAAGAAAAGTTCAAATCTTTGCTGTGCAACAAAGGCCGTGGGAATTGAAAAGCATCGGCATTTCCGTTCTTCGCCAATTTGGAGAGTTCTGCTCCTCCAGGGTAGTCGATCCCCAAGAGCTTGGCTGATTTGTCAAACGCCTCGCCTGCGGCATCATCGATGCTCTCTCCCAGCAATTCGTAATGGGCCATGGAGCGCACACTCATGAGCTGAGTGTGACCGCCTGAGACCAGGAGGCACAAGAAGGGGAACTTGGGAGCATCTTGACTCAAAAAGGGCGACAGCAAATGCCCCTCAAGGTGATGAATCCCCATCAAAGGTATGCCAAGTGCAGCAGCCACTGAAGCCGCAACGCCAGCCCCCACCAATAAGGCTCCGGCCAATCCCGGTCCTTTTGTGTAAGCGACCAACCCGAGATCCTTGGGTGAAATATTGATTTGACTCAATACGTTGGTCACCAAGGGGGAAATGCGCTCGATGTGGTCCCTGCTGGCCAACTCCGGCACCACTCCACCATAGGGCTGGTGAAGCACAATTTGAGAATGCAAGGCATGCGCCACCAGTTCAGGTGCATTTTGTCCGGTTTGCTCAACCACTGCAACGCCCGTTTCATCACAAGATGACTCAATTCCAAGGATGTACATTTTTTTCAATCTCAATGAGCACCCAAGTTGGAGGGCTTTTTACTAAACATTAATTCTAATGACATTGTCTTTTTATTTTTCAAAGATTAAATCAGGCACATAAATTGCGCAATCAAACATTCCTTCTCAACCCTTTTTGCGCATGCTCAATAGCCTTCGAATCGTCGTTGTGGCACAAGACTTATTGCCCGAGGACCCCAACGACGAACAAGCTCAAACTTTGATTGAACGCTCAAAGGCGCTGCGCATTGGTTTACTGGAAAATGGATTTAATCTGGTTGCGACCCTCCCGCCAGACGTTTTTCTAGCGGATCGAATCGCCCAACTTCAACCAGACTTGATTATTTTGGACGCCGAATCAGATGCGCGTGATGCCCTAGAGCATGTCGTCTTTGCAACCCGAGATGAGAGAAGACCCATTGTGCTCTTTACCGACGACTCGGACACCTCGCACATTGGAGAGGCAGTGGCAGCTGGGGTCAGCGCCTACATCGTTGCAGGTCTTGCGCCCAGCAGAATCAAGCCCATTCTCGACGTTGCCATGGCCAGATTTGAACACGAGCAACGTCTCAGAGATGAATTGGCTCAAGCCAAGACAGCTCTTCAAAGCAAAGACATCATCTCTCAAGCCAAGGCTCTTTTGATGCAAAAACAAAACTTAACCGAACCTCAGGCTTACGAAAAAATGCGGAAAATGGCCATGAACAAAGGTCTCAAAATCGCTGACATTGCTCAACACATGATCGACATGGCTGAACTTTGGGTTTGAGGCAACTTGGCTCATTTTCAGCCCTATTAACACCTCTCCCCTATCGCTTTGATTCAGGCTCGAAAATCAATTTTGGCACTTAAATGGTGCACCAAGCTTACTTTTGGGGAATGACTGCTTAACTTGAACGCATTAATTCTGTGCTTCGCACCCTATCCCAATACTTTGAAAACAATCAATACGAGTAATCAGGTACCTTTTAACTAATTATCAGTCTGAGGTAACTTCGGCATATTAATTGCAAGGCCTAAACAAACCCCACAATGGGTTCACCCTTGGCCAACGAAGGTCAAGCGGTCAGGGCAAGGACGTCCAGATCAAAGTTGCAGATGCGCTTTGGTGTGGACGTTTTTTTTTGGCTTTTATTGATCAATCCTGGAGCAGAAATGTCTCAATTTCTAGAAAAAACCATGACTCGTCGCAACATATTACAAGCCGCCGCAGTGGGCGCGATTGGTGTAGACCCAGCTTTGAGGGCTGCAGTTTACGCTCAAGGCTCAGACAAGCCAGAAAAAACCGAAGTCAAAATTGGCTTCATTCCTTTGACCGATTGCGCCAGTGTCGTGATGGCTTCTGTACTTGGATTTGATCAAAAGTATGGCGTCAAAATCATTCCAACCAAGGAATCGAGCTGGGCTGGGGTCAGAGACAAATTGGTCACAGGCGAATTGGATTTTGCTCACGTCTTGTATGGATTGGTCTACGGGGTGCATCTGGGACTTGCCGGACCCAAGAAAGACATGGCCGTGCTCATGAGCTTGAATCACAACGGTCAAGCCATTACGCTTTCAAAAAAATTAGCCGACGCGGGAGCGGTTGATGGTGCAAGCCTTGCTAAATTGATGAGCAAAGAAAAGCGCGATTACACATTTGCGCAAACATTTCCAACAGGCACACACGCCATGTGGCTGTACTACTGGATGGCCAGTTACGGCATCAATCCATTGAGTGATGCCAAAGTCATCACTGTGCCTCCTCCTCAAATGGTAGCCAACATGCGCGTGGGCAACATGGATGGTTACTGTGTTGGTGAGCCTTGGGGACATCGAGCCATTGCTGACAACATTGGAATCACTGCACAAACCAGTCAAGACATTTGGAGAGATCATCCAGAAAAAGTTTTAGGTACAACTGCTGACTTTGCCAATAAGTATCCCAACACAGCAAGAGCGGTCACAGCCGCCATCTTGGAAGCCAGCAAATGGATTGATGCGGGACTTCAAAACAAAAACAAAATGGCAGAGACCATTGCCGATAAGGCCTATGTCAACACCAGCGTTGATGTGATCAACCAAAGAATACTAGGTCGATACCAAAACGGATTGGGTAAAACTTGGGATGACCCCAATTTCATGAAGTTTTATGACGATGGATTCGCCAACTTTCCCTTCCTCTCTGACGGAATGTGGTTCCTCACCCAGCACAAGCGTTGGGGTTTGCTCAAAGAGCATCCCGAATATTTGGCAATTGCCAAACAAATCAACCGCATCGACATGTACAAAGATGCGGCAAGCATGACGAAGACTCCCGTGCCCAAAGACGTCATGAGATCGAGCAAGCTGATGGACGGTGTGGTTTGGGATGGCAAAGATCCTAAAAAATACGCTGACAGCTTCAAAGTTCACGCTTAAAGCCAATCTCTATCAAGGATACCTCCATGGTCAGCGCCACCTTTCACAATACATCCCAACAAGAGTCAGAAATTCCCAATGCTGACAAGCAAGCCGCAAGGCTTGCAATGAACGCTTTGAGACTCAAAAGAGTTCGACAACAAGCGTTCTTTCTCAATTGGGTCACACCCCTCATTGGTTTTGGACTCTTGATTTTGATTTGGTATGGCGTGGCTTTGAAGAGCGCCGGCGCCTTTCCCACACCCATTGAAACCCTCAAGCAAGCGCTGCAAATTTTTGCTGATCCCTTCTACAGCCATGGTCCTAACGACCAAGGCATCGGGTGGAACATTTACAGCTCTTTGAAACGCGTTGCTCTGGGTTTTGGCATGGCAGCATTGGTTGGTATTCCAGCAGGCTTTTTAATTGGACGCTTCCAATGGGCCTCTCACATGTTCAACCCCTTGATCAGCCTCCTGCGCCCAGTGTCCCCACTTGCTTGGTTGCCCATTGGCTTACTCGTCTTTAAAGGTGCGAACCCGGCAGCGATATGGACCATCTTCATTTGCTCCATTTGGCCCATGATCATCAATACCGCAGTGGGCGTGCAACGCGTGCCCTCAGACTACATGAACGTAGCGCGAGTGTTGAACCTGTCGGAATGGAAGATCATGACCAAGATTCTCTTTCCAGCAGTCCTACCCTACATGCTCACTGGAGTGAGATTGTCTGTGGGTACTGCTTGGTTGGTGATTGTGGCCGCGGAGATGTTGACGGGAGGGGTTGGCATCGGTTTTTGGGTATGGGATGAATGGAATAACTTGAATGTCAAAAACATCATCATTGCCATCTTCGTGATCGGCTTGGTGGGCCTTGTCTTAGAGGCGCTACTCATTCGCTTGGCAAGTGCATTCACGTTTGACGATGTCAAGCAATGATGGTCTCCCTCTAGAGAAGAAAGAACAACCATGAACGACTCATCCATCACCAAATACATTGATATTCAAGATGTGCAACAAGCCTTTGCAACCCCTAAAGGCGAGTTCTTGGCCTTAACCGATATCAACTTGAGCGTGCAAAAGGGTCAATTTGTGACCTTGATCGGACACTCAGGTTGCGGCAAGTCAACGCTCTTGAATTTAATCGCCGGACTCACCACGCCAACGCAGGGAAGTTTGTTGTGTGCAAACAAAGAAATTACGGGCCCAGGCCCCGAACGTGCAGTCGTTTTTAAAAACCAATCATTGTTACCTTGGCTAAGTTGCTACGAAAACGTGTACTTGGCTGTTGAACGTGTCTTTGGTCCATCAGGAGCGGTGATTGGGCGTGCCGCCGAGAGCAAAGCGTCCTTGAAAGAGAGAACCATGTCAGCTCTTGAAATGGTGGGCCTGAGCCACGCCGCTTTCAAGCGACCAGGGGAAATTTCTGGAGGAATGAAACAACGAGTAGGCATTGCTCGTGCCCTGAGCATGGAGCCTCAAGTCTTATTGCTTGATGAGCCCTTTGGCGCTTTGGACGCACTCACTCGAGCCAAACTGCAAGATGAGTTGTTACAGATTGTGGCGGCTACTCAAAGTACAGTTGTCATGGTGACCCACGATGTGGATGAGGCAGTTTTACTCTCTGATGTCATCGTCATGATGACCAATGGACCTGCAGCCACCATTGGGGAGACCTTGCATGTCAATCTCAAACGACCCCGTTCACGAATTGACTCTGCACAAGACAGCGCATATCAAGCTTATCGCTCAGCGGTGATTGACTTTTTATACAACCGTCAATCTCACGTTGAAAAAACCCATTAAATCCGCTTTAAAAAAAGAGGTATACAGAAATGAGCCATCATTCACGCCCCCGCTTGGTCATGATCGGAAACGGCATGGCTGGTATCAGAACGCTTGAAGAGTTGTTTAAACTCGCCCCCGATTTGTACGAAGTCACCGTCTTTGGTTCTGAGCCGCACGTCAATTACAACCGAATCGCACTATCCCCCGTTTTGGCAGGCGAGCAAACCATGGAGGACATTGTTTTAAACCCTCTTGAGTGGTACCAATCACATCAAATCACCTTGCACTTAGGAGCAACGGTTTACGAAGTCGACAGGGTGCAAAAAAAGGTTCTCGCCAAAAACGAAAAGGGGCAAGAGATCACAGCTGAATATGATCGGTTGATCATGGCAACTGGATCCACTCCCTTCATGTTGCCCATTGAAGGCGCCAAGCTTGAAGGCGTCTTGGCCTACAGAGATATTGCTGACACCTTGGCAATGATCGAAGCCTCAACTCGCTACAAACAAGCGGTCGTCATTGGGGGTGGACTCTTGGGTTTGGAAGCAGCCAATGGCCTCATGAAGCGGGGCATGCAAGTGACCGTTGTTCATGTAGCCCCCTGGCTCATGGAGAGGCAACTTGATCCCGTAGCTGGAGGCATGCTAGAGAAAAGTCTTGTTCAGCGAGGCTTAACATTTAGAATTGGCGCTCAAACTCAAGCACTCACCGGTGATGAATCTGGCCGTGTCAAAGGCGTCTTGCTGAAATCTGGCGAAGAAATTCCAGCGCAGCTTGTGGTGATGGCTGTTGGAATCAGACCCAATACGTCTTTGGCTGAAAAAATGCGTCTACATTGCAACCGAGGCATTGTGGTGAGCGACACCTTGCAGACCGTTACCGATCCTAAGATTTATGCGGTAGGAGAATGCGCCTCCCACCGTGGCATTGCCTATGGCTTGGTTGCACCTTTGTTTGAACAAGGTAAGGTGCTTGCAAACCATTTGGCAGAGATGGGAATTGCACGATATATGGGTTCTCTAACCTCTACGAAACTAAAAGTCACGGGCATTGATTTATTCAGCGCCGGAGAGTTCATGGGTCACAGCGCCATGCACACCCAGACATCGGATCAAAGCGCATCCGATTCAACAAAAGATCTAGAAGAAATTGTTCTCAGCGATCCACATGATGGCGTGTATAAAAAACTCGTCATCAAAAACAATCAACTCATTGGCGCTTGTCTCTTTGGGGATACGGTTGACGGAAGTTGGTACTTTAAGCTTTTGCGAGATGCAAGAGATATCACTGACATCAGAGACAAGCTCATGTGGGGAGAGTCAAATCTGGGGGATGTCGGTCATGAAGGCCATTCCAAAGCACAAAGCATGAGCGATGATGCAGAAGTTTGCGGTTGCAACGGTGTGAGCAAAGGCAGCATTTGTAAGGCCATCCAAGAAAAGGGACTCTTCACTTTGGAGGAGGTTCGCCGACACACCAAAGCCAGCGCCTCTTGCGGATCTTGCACGGGTTTGGTTGAACAAATATTGATGTTCACTGCTGGAGGAGATTACTCGGCAACCCCCAAGAAAAAGGCCATGTGCGCCTGCACTGACCACACACACCAAGAGGCCAGGGAGACCATCAAAGATCAACACTTGATCACCATGAGCGAAGCCTTTAAAGCACTCAATTGGAGGACCCCAAACGGATGTGCAAGCTGTCGCCCAGCACTCAATTATTATTTGCTCAGCACTTGGCCCAAAGAAGCCATTGACGACCCTCAAAGCCGCTACATCAATGAAAGAAGTCACGCCAATATTCAAAAGGATGGAACTTATAGTGTCATTCCTAGGATGTGGGGAGGAGAGACCACAGCTGATGAATTGAGAAAAATTGCCGATGCGGCTGACAAATACAAGATCCCCACGATCAAAGTCACTGGAGGGCAAAGAATTGACCTCTTGGGCGTGAAAAAAGAGGATCTTCAAAACGTTTGGCAAGACATCGGTATGCCAAGCGGACACGCTTATGCCAAAGCACTTCGGACTGTCAAAACCTGTGTCGGCTCCGAGTGGTGTCGCTTTGGCACGCAAGACAGCACCCAAATGGGAAAAGACCTTGAACGCGCACTTTGGAGAATGTACGCCCCACACAAAGTCAAACTCGCTGTCAGTGGATGCCCTAGAAACTGTGCTGAAGCTGGCATCAAGGATGTTGGAGTGATTGGGGTCGACAGTGGATGGGAGATCTACATCGCGGGTAATGGCGGCATCAAAACTGAGATTGGCCAATTTTTCGTGAAACTAAAAACAGACCAAGAGGTACTGGAGTACAGCGGAGCCTTTCTTCAACTCTACAGAGAGGAAGGCTGGTACTTAGAGAGAACTTGCCATTATGTTGCTCGTGTCGGCATGGATTATGTAAAAGAGCAGATTTTGAACAACCATGAAAAGAGGCAAGCGCTTTGGGAACGTTTGAAATTCAGCCTCGAAGGAGAACCCGATCCTTGGTTCGAATTCGACAAAGCCAGAGTTGATGTCAAACAGTTCACACCTCTTTCTGTTTGACAACCCAACTGGGATATGCCTCTCAACTTTCAAGCCATTGGACAATAAATCATGAAGACCGCAGCCACTCACTGGATCCCCATTTGCAAAATTGACGACATCCCCATTTTGGGTGCACGCAGAATCAAAAAGTCGATGGGAGCTGAGGTTGCCGTCTTTCGAAACGCCGAGGATGAAATTTTCGCAGTTCTTGATGTTTGCCCCCACAAAGGGGGGCCTTTGAGTCAAGGCATCGTTTTTGGAAACTCTGTGGCTTGTCCGCTTCACAACTGGACCATTGATTTAGGCACCGGATGCGCCAAGGCCCCAGACGAGGGTTGCGTCAAGCGCTTTAGAGTCCAGGTCAATGGGCGCGAGGTGTGTTTGGATTCAGAAGAACTCAGCACGCCCGATGAGCAACACTAAACAAACTCGATCAACTTGCCCATATTGTGGGGTGGGTTGCGGCGTCATCATTGAGTCAAGAGGTGACGAAGTTGTGAACGTCATCGGGGATCCAACTCACCCCGCCAACCAAGGACTTTTATGCTCCAAGGGAGCTTCACTGTCTCAAACGACCAATGTGGCTTGGCTCTCCAGCACGCGAGTTCTGCATCCCATGCAACGCTCAAACAAAGGCGCCCCACTGGAGGGAGTGAGTTGGACGCAAGCGATAGAGAACGCTGCGAAGCGGTTTAACCAAATCATTGCCAACTCAGGGGCCGATTCTGTTGGTTTTTATGTCTCAGGACAATTGTTGACTGAGGACTACTATGTCTTTAATAAATTGGCCAAAGGCTTGATCGGTACCAACAACATCGATACCAATTCAAGGCTTTGCATGAGCAGTGCGGTTGCAGCCTACAAGAAAACGTTGGGAGCTGATGCGCCGCCAAGTTGTTACGAAGACATTGACCACGCAAGCTGCATTTTTATTGCAGGTAGCAATACTGCGTTTGCTCACCCCATTTTATTTAGACGAATTGAAAGAGCAAAAGCAAACAACCCAAATCTCAAAATCATCACCGTTGACCCACGTCTCACCGACACAGCTACCAGCTCAGACCTACATCTACAAATTTTGCCAGGCACGGACGTTGCCTTGTTCAATGGCATGCTTTATTTAGCGCTTTGGCATGATTGGGTAGACCGCCAATTCATTCAAAAGCATACACAAGCTTTTGAATCACTTAAGGAAACGCTGACCGAATACACCCCAAAAATGGTGAGCCAAATTTGTGGCATCTCTGAGGACGATCTTCAAACAGCAACTCGCTGGTTTTGCACTTCCCCCGCTACTCTGAGTCTTTATTGTCAAGGACTCAATCAGTCCTCCCACGGAACAGATAAAAATGCAGCTTTGATCAATTTGCATTTGGCATTGGCACAAATTGGCAAACCAGGAACAGGACCATTTTCACTCACCGGCCAACCCAACGCCATGGGAGGAAGAGAGGTCGGAGGGCTTGCCAATCTCTTGAGCGCTCACCGAGATCTCACCAACCCCCTGCATTGTCAGGAGGTCGCAAACCTGTGGGGTGTCAAAAATGTTCCTTCTAAGCCAGGTAAAACTGCAGTGGAAATGTTCGAGGCTGCTGCAGATGGAGAAATCAAAGCACTCTGGATTGCCTGCACAAATCCCGCTCAATCAATGCCCGATCAAAAAACAGTCCGACGTGCACTGGAACGCTGCGAATGGGTAGTCCTTCAAGAGGCGTATCTGCACACAGCAACAGCCGCTTTTGCCGATCTGATCTTGCCAGCGACAACTTGGGCAGAGAAAGAAGGCACCGTCACCAATAGCGAGAGGTGCATCACCCGAGTCAGAGCAGCGGTTTGTGGCCCCCAAGAGAGCAAAGCCGATTGGCGCATTGTGGTCGACTTTGCCAGAAAATTGGAGCAACTTGGTACTTTTGATGACCGAAAAAGCAGTCCCTTGGGAAGCCTTTTTCCCTACGAGACTCCGGAGAGCATTTGGCTTGAACACAGACAATCAACACAGCACAGAGACCTTGATATATCTGGGCTGAGTTATGAAAAATTAGAGCACACGCCTAGCCAGTGGCCTTTCCCTTTGGGAGCCAGCGAGGGCAAAAAACGCTTGTACGAGGATTACCAATTTGCTACAGAGAGCCAGAGAGCCCAATTTGCAAATGTGCGCTATCAAAAAACAGCTGAAGTCACTGAGTCTCGATACCCTTTTGCCTTGAACACGGGTCGCTTGAGGGATCAATGGCACGGGATGTCTAGAACGGGTCTGGTCGCAAGACTTTTTGGTCACTCACCGCTGCCAGTCATAGAGCTGCATCCCCAAGATATGGAGCGAAACCACTGGCAAGAAGGTGATTTGTTGCATGTAACGAGCAAGCGAGGATCAATCGTCATTGCAGCGCAGGCCAGCCCCCAAGTTGGCATCAACCAAGCGTTCATCGCCATGCATTGGGGGGAAGAATTTCTGAGCGGTCGGGCCAACAACGACAGTGCTTTGGCTGGGGTCAATGCACTCACAACATCAAGTTTTTGTGAGCACTCTAAACAACCCGAATTGAAACATGCAGCAGTTCGAATTTTAAAAGCCAATTTCGCTTGGAATTTTGTCTCGATGATTTGGACTGATACAAGCACGGTACACCACATCCGCACCAAGCTTCAAGGGTTGATGAACCGTTTTGAACATGCCATTTGCGTGCCATTTGGTCAAGAACGAGTGGGATTGATGTTCCAAGCCTCTTGTAGCGAAGTACCTCCCAGGGAGGACATCGATTTACTTCAACAATATTTGGGATTTGATGTTAGCGAAGCCTTGCACTATGATGACCAAAAAAGAAGTGTGAGAAGACGCTTTTTAATCAATTCCCAAGCAATACCGAGTTTAGAGGGATTCATGCTTGCGGGGGATACACAGGGGCAATCTTGGATGAAAGCTTGGCTTGAGCAAGCTCACCCTGTTAAAGGACATTCTCGCGAGCTCTTGCAAGGCAAATTGAACTCTAAGGAGAACACCCCAATCGCAAGCGATCCCTGGATCTGCACTTGTATTGGCGTTAAAGAGAGTCAAATCCAACACAGATTGAGCTCCCTGCCCTCAGAAATGACCGAAGAAAAGTGCTTGGAAGATTTGCAAAACGAACTTAAATGCACCACCTCTTGTGGCTCATGCAAACCACAGGTGAGAGTTTTGATCCAAAAACGGCTGCCCCAGCAACCCAAGACATTGCTCGCACAGAGCCCAAATATCTAGGACAATCCAAGCATGGGCATCAGTCAATACATCAAAGAAATTGGACGTGGCAAGGAAGGCGCCAGAAGTCTAAATTCCGATCAAGCAGAAAACTTGATGGGTTTGATCTTGGATGAACAGGTGAGTGAGCTTGAACTCGGTGCATTTTGTTTGGCCATGAGAATCAAGGGGGAGACCCCAGCTGAGATGGCTGGATTTTTAAGAGCCATTGAAACGCGTCTGCATTTCGTTCAACACTTAAACAGTGGTGCAACCAAGGCACAGGCGGTCGTGGTGATACCCAGCTATAACGGAGCCAGAAAGCTACCCCTTTTGACGCCTTTATTGGCTGCATTGCTTGGGCAAGCAGGATTTTCCGTCTTGGTACATGGCCACCCCTCAGAAGATCAGCGAGTCACTTCAAAAGCATTGTTTGAAGCTTTGGATTGGCCACAAATGAATCTTGGTCAATCCAATGTGTTGGAGGACACGGCTATCCGCTTCCTTGACACTCAAATGCTCTCACCTGCACTCACGCACTTGCTTTCATTGCGACGCATCATTGGACTTAGAAATTCAGCTCATAGCTTGGTCAAACTGATCAACCCTGTGCGAGCAAACATTCCGGTGATCTTGCTCAGCAGTTTCACCCACCCAGAATACGCCATCTCAATGGGTGAGACACTGAGGCTCACAGGTCAACATGCGCTCCTTCTAAGAGGGACTGAAGGAGAACCTGTGGCGGATCCTAGAAGAACCCCTAAAATGCTGGGTATCACCAACGCACAGGAAGTCTTGCTTCAAGAGGCCACTGTGGGCAGCGTTTTGAGCATTGAACTACCGTCTCAAATTGACCCTCAAACCACAGCCCAATTCATCAAAGATGTTTTAAGCGGAAAAGAACCCATTCCCGATCCCATTCAAAAACAAGTTCAAGCCGTGAAAGCGCTATTGGACTTAATAGAACCCGCAAATCGCAGGTCAATCCCATGAAGACATCTCTAAACGCTCCCACTCACCCATCCAAGGTCTCAAAGCCCGTCCAAGTCAAATTGGTGGGAGCTGGGCCAGGAGATCCAGAGCTTTTGACCCTCAAAGCACTCAAAGCGCTCGAGTGGGCCAGTGTGGTCTTGGTCGATGACTTGGTCTCCGAGGCCATTTGCGATTTAATTCCCACCCATTGCCGCAAGATCCACGTTGGTAAACGGGGGGGCTGCAAGTCAACACCCCAAGCCTTTATTGAAAAACTCATGGTTCAAAATGCGCTCAATGGAGAGCGCGTGGTTCGATTAAAAGGGGGAGATCCCTTCATCTTTGGTCGAGGGGGCGAGGAAGTGGAGTCGTTGAACTCGGCTGGCATTGAGGTTGAGGTCATCAACGGCATCACCTCTGGGCTGGCTGCGCTCACAAGTCTTGGTGTACCTCTGACTCACCGCGAACACGCTCATGGAGTGGTTTTTCTAACGGGGCATGGTCAACCGAACGCCCCCTCTCAAGACTGGGCAAAATTAGCAGCCAGTGCTCACTCGCTTAAATTGACGCTCATCATCTACATGGGCATTGGAAGTTCTCAATCCATTCAAACCGGACTCCTCAAGGGACTCCCCAAAGAAACCCCTGTGGCTGTGATTGAGCGAGCCAGCTCACCCGAGCAACGCCACGTGTTAACTCAACTTCAAAATTTGTGTGCCCAAATTCAAGACCACCAACTCTCAAGCCCTGCAGTCATCGTGGTTGGCAACGTTTTAAAGGGAATGGCTTGTCTCAAAGACTCGATCCCTGAAAGGCACGCCCACACCAGTGAACTGGAATTTATTTCACACAAAATGGCCTGACCCCCAGCCCCAGAGGCTTCTGCCAGAGAGGCCCCTGGTAGAGCCGTTCTAGATCTTTCAAGCTTTGCGCTCCATTAAGCACCTTACAGTGCATCTAAATCAGTGCTTTGTCGTGCGAAAATAGCGGTTTCACGGTTCAAGGGGAAATAGCAACACCCCCCTAGACCGCTATTGCAAAACGATTAGGAACTTCAAAATCATGGACGTAGAAAGACTCAACCTCATTGGCACCACCCTGACTGACTTGGGTGCTCGTACACAAGAACTTCGGGGGTATCTTTGACTACGATGTCAAAGCCGAGAGACTTCGTACCGTTAATGCGTCCCTAGAGGACCCCTCTGTTTGGAATGAGCCCAAAAAAGCCCAAGATTTAAGCCGTGAAAAAAAATCACTGGAGGATGTGGTCAACACACTGACACGGCTTGAGCAAGAAATCAGTGACAACCTCGAACTCTTTGAAATGGTCAAAGCCGAATCTGATGAGAGCGGGCTTTTGAGCATTGAGGCTGAAACCGAGGGTCTCACCAAAACCATTGAAGGCTTGGAGTTCAGAAGGATGTTTAGCAATCCGGCTGACCCAAGCAATGCGTTCTTGGACATTCAAGCCGGCGCTGGCGGCACGGAAGCTTGTGATTGGGCCAGCATGCTGCTTAGACAGTACTTGCGATACGCAGAGAGAAAAGGCTTCAAAGCGGTCTTGGAAGATGAGTCCGCAGGGGACGTTGCAGGCATCAAAAGCGCGACCATCAAAATTGACGGCGAATACGCCTTTGGTCTTTTGAGAACAGAGACCGGCGTTCACCGCTTGGTGCGCAAGTCTCCCTTTGACTCTTCGGGCGGCAGACACACCAGCTTTGCAAGCGTCTTTGTGTACCCTGAGATTGATGACACCATAGAGATCGACATCAACCCTGCTGATGTGAGGGTCGACACCTTTCGCGCGAGTGGCGCTGGCGGACAGCACATCAACAAAACAGATTCTGCCGTTCGTTTGACCCATTTACCCACAGGCATCGTTGTGCAATGCCAAGACGGTAGAAGTCAACACGGCAACCGCGATGTGGCTTGGAAGCGGTTGAGAAGTCGACTTTATGACTTTGAGATGCGAAAGAAAATGGAGGAGCAACAAAAGCTCGAAGACACCAAAACTGATGTGGGCTGGGGTCACCAAATTCGGTCTTACGTTTTAGATCAAAGTCGCATCAAAGATTTACGCACGGGTGTTGAGGTATCAAACACTCAAAAAGTACTTGATGGTGAACTCGATTTCTTCATCGAGGCCTCGCTAAAACAAGGCGTCTAAAGATCATTGGATAGGCTATTTTGCCTTTTGAGTTCGACTATTATTGTCCCGGCCCCAATTGATAGGGCCAACACACCTTTGGAGTGATGCATGTTGTCAGAAAATTTGTCTCAATTGATTAAGCGCCAGGACTACGAGCCAAGCGCTTACCTGGTCGAGCACATTGACCTCACCTTTGATCTGGACCCCGTCAAGACCAGGGTGCTCAGCAAAATGAAAATGCACCGCAACCCCGCTGTTGCACCCCAAGCCTTGCGCCTCAATGGTGAGGAGTTGAGTCTGGCCAGAGTCTTGGTCAATGGGCAAGGAACGTCCTTCAAAATTGAAGGAGACTTGTTGGTTTTAGAGAATTTACCTGAAGGCAATGAGAGCTTTGATCTGGAAATTTTCACGACCTGTAACCCCAGCAAGAACACCAAGCTCATGGGGCTTTATGTGAGTCAGTCCTCCTTTTTCACTCAATGCGAGGCAGAGGGATTTAGAAGAATCACCTACGCTTTGGATCGCCCAGATGTGATGAGCTCTTACAGTGTGCTCATTCGCGCTGACAAAGCTTTGTACCCCGTCTTGCTCTCCAATGGCAATTTGATTGAAGAAGGCGAGCTCGAAGGCAATCGCCACTTTGCCAAGTGGTCAGACCCACACAAAAAGCCCAGTTACCTCTTTGCGCTGGTGGCTGGACAGTTTGTCTCTCGCGAGCAGCGAATCGTCTCCAAAAGCGGATCCGAACATTTGTTGCAAATATTTGTGCGTCCCGGCGACCTCGACAAAACTGAGCATGCCATGAACTCCTTGATGGCCAGTATCGCTTGGGATGAGGCTCGCTTTGGGTTGAAACTCGATCTTGAACGGTTCATGATTGTGGCCACCTCTGACTTCAATATGGGCGCCATGGAGAACAAGGGCTTGAATATTTTCAACACCAAGTTCGTCCTCGCCAATCCACAAACTGCAACCGATACCGATTACGCCAACATTGAAAGCGTTGTGGGACACGAGTATTTCCACAACTGGACGGGTAACCGCATCACTTGTCGTGACTGGTTTCAGTTGTCCTTAAAAGAGGGATTGACGGTTTTTAGAGACCAAGAATTTAGTCAAGATTTGGCAAACTCCCCCTCAGCTGGTGCTGTCAAACGAATTGAAGATGTTCGATTACTGAGAACCATTCAATTTCCAGAGGATGCAGGCCCCATGTCCCACCCTGTGAGACCGGACGAATACCTGGAGATCAGCAACTTCTACACGGTGACCATCTACGAAAAAGGTGCCGAAGTGGTCCGCATGATGCAGACCTTGGTCTCCAAGCCAGGATTTAAAGCCGGCATGGATTTGTATTTCAAACGACACGACGGCCAGGCGGTCACTTGTGACGACTTCGTCCAAGCCATTGCCGACGCAAACCCTCAATCTGAACTTGCACAGCATTTAGATATTTTCAAACGCTGGTACTCACAGGCCGGAACACCCGTGTTGAAGGTGAGAACACACCACGATGCTGAAAAAGCCCAGCTCACTGTGGTTTTGTCTCAAGAGCAGCATGCAAGTCACGCAAACAACCAACCCTTCTTGATTCCGGTGATGACTGGCCTCATTGGCCTTGATGGGCAAGAGAAGGCTTCCTCCAAATTATTGGTTTTGAAGGAAAAGGAAGCCTCATTTGTATTTGACGACATCCAAGCCCCTGCCATTGCCTCGGTCTTGAGAGGTTTTAGTGCGCCAGTCATCTTGGAGCAAGATCTGAGTGAAGAGGAGCTCCTCACATTACTTGCCCACGATACTGATCCATTCAACCAATGGGAAGCTGCACAAAAACTGTGCTTGGCCTCTGCGGTATCCAATTACCACGCCAGAACATCGGCTCTGGGTCAAAGTCAAAACCACGCCCCGCTTTCAACCGCTCTCATTCAAGCCTTGAAGGCCGTGCTCACCCACGATCACTTGGATCCAGCCTTCAAAGAGTTGGTTTTGACCCTTCCCAGTGAGAGCTACATTGCTGAGCAGTTGACACTTGTGGACCCCGAGATCGTGCACCACGTCAGGGAAGACATGAAAGCACAACTTGCTCAACAATTGCACGAAGAGTGGACTTGGGTCTATCACCACCATGCCGTCAAAGGGCCCTACCAGGCAGACCCTATTTCAACAGGCAAGAGAGCACTCCAAGGGATGGCCTTGCATTACTTGTGCTTGGAAGCAAAAAGAACGCAAGATCCAGTTTGGCCAGGCGTCACTTATCAAAAATTCAAAGATGCCTCCAACATGACTGAAAAGTTTGCAGCGCTGTCTGCACTGGTTCAAAGTGGACAATCTTTGGCAGAACAAGCTCTGGCCCATTTCTACAATCAGTTCAACAAGGAAGCCTTGGTTTTGGACAAATGGTTTGCCTTGCAAGCCAGTGCTTGTGAGCGAGAGAACAGTGTGCTGCAAAAAGTTAAACAATTGATGTTGCATCCGGACTTTCAGATTAAAAATCCCAACCGCGCGCGTTCATTGATCTTTAGTTTTTGCATGTCCAACCCCGGCGCCTTTCACAAATCAGATGCCTCTGGCTACGTTTTTTGGGCAGAACGGGTGATTGAACTTGATGCGATCAACCCTCAAGTTGCGGCCCGTTTAGCCAGGGCCATGGATCGTTGGTCCCAGTTGGCTGAACCCTACAAAACCGCTGCCAAGGAAGCTTTGAAGCGAGTGGCCGCCAAATCTGAGCTCAGCAAAGATGTGAAAGAAGTCATCACCAAAGCCTTGGAGAGCAGCCCAAGCAACCCCAACCCAGGAGAACAAGGATGAGTGTTTCTCTCTCTCGCTATTTGGTCGAAAAACAAAGGGCCAAAGGCCACATCACCCCTGAACTCAGGCTTTTGTTAGAGGTGGTTGCACGTGCTTGCAAGGGCATCAGTCATGCAGTGACCAAGGGAGCATTGGGTGGGGTATTGGGAAGCGCACACTCTGAGAACGTTCAAGGAGAGGTGCAAAAAAAGCTCGATATCATCGCCAATGAAGTCTTGATCGAAGCCAACGAATGGGGCGGACACTTGGCAGCGATGGCCAGTGAGGAAATGGAGGAAATCCATGTTGTCCCCAATCGATATCCTCAGGGTGAGTATCTGTTGCTATTTGATCCCTTGGATGGATCTAGCAACATCGATGTCAATGTGAGCATTGGCACCATCTTCAGTGTGCTCAAAAAAACCTCAACTGGCAGTGAAGTGTGCACTCAAGACTTCCTCCAAAGCGGTCGCAATCAAGTGGCTGCTGGTTACTGCGTTTATGGCCCTCAAACCACCTTGGTTTTGACGGTGGGCGACGGGGTGGAGATGTTTACCCTTGACAAAGAACAAGGGTCGTTCATCTTGACACATGAAAACGTTCAGATCCCTCATGAAACTCAAGAATTTGCCATCAACATGAGCAACATGCGCCATTGGGATGCTCCGGTTAAGCGCTATGTTGACGAATGCTTGGCGGGTACGGAGGGTGTCAGAGGCAAGAACTTCAACATGCGCTGGATTGCATCCATGGTTGCAGATGTTCACCGCATCCTCACTCGCGGAGGTGTCTTCATGTACCCCTGGGATAAAAGAGAACCTCATAAGCCAGGCAAACTGAGGTTGATGTACGAAGCCAACCCCATGAGTTGGCTGGTTGAGCAAGCTGGTGGGGCTAGCACCAACGGAGTCAAACCCATTTTGGACATCACCCCGACGAGTTTGCATGAGCGGGTGAGTGTGGTGTTGGGCTCCAAAGCAGAAGTCGATCGCATTACCGCATACCACACCCATCCTGAGCACTGATCAGACAATGGGCTCCTTCATGAACAGGTTTCTTCGGCCCATTTTCTTGACCATTGCCTACTCCTTTTGCCTAACCGTTTTTGGACAGGGACTGGAATATCCCAGTCACGCGATCAAATTGGTCTGCGTGCACGCGCCAGGTGGAAGCGCCGATGCATTGTCTAGGGTTCTCGCCGATAAGATGTCAAAAATCTTGGGGCAACAAGTTTTTGTCGAGAATAAGCCTGGCGCTGGCACCATGCTGGGCGCGTTGAATGTGGCGCAGTCTGCACCCGATGGCTACACCTTGCTCATGGCCAGTGTCACCACATTGTCAATCAATCCAAGCCTGTATGCGCAGATGAGTTATCAGCCTTTGAAGGACTTCACGCCTGTCGCCCTGGTTGCACAAACCCCCTCGGTGCTCGCCGTTTCGCCATCTCTTAATGTTAAAAACGTCAAAGAACTTTTGGAATTGTTGCGAGCCAATCCTGGAAAATTCAACTACAGCTCTCCTGGCCAAGGTACCTCAGCCCATCTTGCGGGTGCCTTGTTTGCAAGCATGGCCAAAGTTGATGTGGTGCACATCCCCTACAAGGCAAGCGCATCCGCTGTTTTGAGCATCATGGCGGGTGAAGTGCACATGACTTTTGAGAACAGCTTGGTACCCTTTAGTCGATCCGGCAAATTAAGGCCCTTGGGCATCGCAAGTTTGAAACGATCGATTTCTTGGCCTGAACTGCCCACCATTGCCGAACAAGGTTTGCCAGGCTACGAGTCCACCGTTTGGTACGGTGTGGTTGCACCAGCGGGTACGCCCAGCGAGGAAGTCAAAAAACTCAACGAGGCCATCAATCTGGCACTCACTCAAAAAGAGATGCTTGACAAGATTAAAAACCTCTCGGGCGATCCAGTTGGAGGCACTCCAGAGGCCTTTACTGAGCGCATCAAAGCAGACACCCTTAAATGGGCTCAAGTCATCAAAACAGCTGGGGTTGAAAAACAATGACCCCAAACACAACTTACTTTAACCCCATTCATCGAGATCAGATCGTCATGAAACAACCCCAAATCGCAATCATTGGTGCTGGCATTGGAGGACTGGCCTGCGCAAGGGCACTCTCCATGATGGGCATCACTGCTCAAATCTTTGAGCAAGCTCCAAAGTTCGCTCGCATTGGCGCTGGCATTCAAATGGGACCCAATGCGACCCGAGTGCTTGAGGGACTGGGACTGGGAGAGGACCTGGCTCAAACCTCCTTCGAGCCCAGGACAAATTTAAACAGGGTCTGGGACACAGGCGAAGTCTCCAACGAGTACCCACTTTTAGGCCATGTGCGAGAAAAATATGGAACGCCTTTTTACTCTCTGCACAGGGGCGACCTCCATGAAGCTTTGGCGAGGAGTGTCAATGCTGAGCAGATTCATTTGGGAAAAAAGCTCAACAAAATTGAACAACATCCAGCTCAAGACAAAGTCCACTTGAGCTTCACAGATGGTTCCAGCCTTGAGGTCGATGCGGTAATCGGTGCCGATGGTGTGCATTCCTTGGTTCGCGAAACCCTATTGGGACCAGAGGCACCTCGTTTTACAGGTCGAATCGCCTACAGAACCACCTATCCCGCGAAATTACTCAAGGGCGTGGACATTGGAGAGTCAAGAACAAAGTGGTGGGGACCCGATCGACACATTGTGATTTACTACGTGACCAAACAAAAGGATGAGATTTATTTCGTCACCAGTCAACCGGAGGATGCAAATTGGACAACTCCAGAATCTTGGTCCGCAAAAGGAGACTTGCAAACTCTTCGCGAGGCTTACAAAGGATTTCATCCAGACGTACAAGCGGTTCTCGCAGCCTGTCCTGACGTTCACAAGTGGGCACTTTTTGAACGTTCCCCTTTGCCCACTTGGTGTGAAGGCCGTGTCTTGATGATGGGAGATGCTTGTCATGCCATGACCCCCTACATGGCTCAGGGAGCCGCCATGGCGCTTGAGGACTCTGTTGTCTTGGCTCGTTGTCTAGACGCGTTTAAAGAAGATGATTTGAGCAAAACTTTCAAACTCTTTGAACACATCAGAAAGCCCAGAACCTCACAAATTCAATTGGCCTCAAGTGCCAATCAATGGATGCAAAAAGCAACCAATCCCGATTGGGTTTATGGTTACAACGCATGGGAAGTGCCACTGGTCCCCAATAGCGAATCGTGACTTTCACCTCAAACGTCTCATCCAGTCTTCAGGCCCTAATCGACTCAGCTCTTTGACCACATCGCACCCTAGGAGTCCTTAATCATGAGCGATAACGAACAAGACATCATCTACCAAACGGCGCTCAAAGAGTTTGAATCAGGACAATTGAATGCTTTTTTATGGCAACGCGCCTTGGATCAGTGTGCCAATGACGCCGGTAAAGCGAAAAAAATATACCTCGATATGCGCATGAAAGCCATGCAAGAATCTGTCAAGGATCATGTAAAAGTCGAAATAAAAAAAGAGATTGCCAAACTTGCCGCTAGACCTGCTGATTTTTTAAATGCAAAAGATCTCCTTAAAAAGCGATGACTTGATCCAGGTGACGCTCTCGTCTGTCAATTTCCTTATGATCGAAGCCACAAATGTCTAATTATCTGATCGGTGATTTGCAAGGATGCAATGCCACCTTGGGTCAATTGCTTGAGGACATCTCCTTCTCCCCAAGCACCGATTGCCTCTACTTCTTAGGCGATTTGATCAATAGAGGACCCGATAATGTTGGCGTGATCAAGCGCATGATGTCTCTTGAGGGAAGCGCCAAATGCATTTTGGGCAACCATGACTTGCATTTCTTGGCGGTTGAAAAAGACCTCCGACCTCTTAAAAACGGAGACACGGTCCAAGATATTTTGCACCACGAGGATCGCTCCATCATGGTCCAGTGGCTTAGAGAGCAACCACTGGCTCTTCAAGTGCAGGGGCTCATATTGGTCCATGCAGGTGTGCACCCAAGTTGGAACCGCGAGTTAACACTCCAATTGGCCCAAGAAGTTCAAAGCGCTTTGAGGGCCCCCGATTATGTGGAATTCCTAATGGGCATGTACGGCAACGACACCCAGCCATGGAGCCCACACTTGAGAGGCATGGAGAGAATGAGATTCACCGTTAACGTGCTCACTCGAATGCGATTTTGTGATGGAGAGGGACGTTTAGACTTTCTGGCAAAGTCTTCCATTGGCAGCCAAAGTGAGGGGTTTTTCCCCTGGTTTGATGCCCCTCAGCGCAACCCTTCACAAGGGCCCATCGCCTTTGGCCATTGGTCCAGTGTTGGCGGTTTGCACCGCTCAGATGTCATTTGTTTGGACACTGGATGCGTTTGGGGCAGAACTTTGAGTGCATTTCAATTGCCGACACTTAACTCCCCATCGAACCCTCAACACCAATACCCACTTGATTTACACACGCCACTCCCCAGCGATCATGTGATTGAAGGCAAATGGATATCCACTGCATCTGTGGATAAGTCTGACATGGGGTACTCAGACTAAAGCGCCTGCCTCCCTTAAAGACACCCGCTTATTTTGATTGAGTATTGAAGATCTGAGAGGCTCTTATCTTGTGAGCTTGAACTCATCAGGAGGTGGGTTCGGTCTTGAACAAGGCAGCAACTTTGCGCTTGGTTTTGATATTGGCTGAGATCGAACGGGTCGAGGGCTTGACCGCTGCTTCCCAAGAAGGTGTTTGACCTTCGCTCACACTGGACTCGTATGGCTTGTCAAAAAATGGGTCCTGCGCAGGCTGAGGACGAGAATATCCCCTGCTAGGCGCACGCGCCCTAGAGTCTTGAGACTCTCGTGCGCTTGAGTGCCCAAAAGAGGTGTCCCGCTCTTTGTAGCTGCGATGGTCGTCGCGATCGTAATCACGCCTGGGTCGCTCAGACCCCCTTTGTGAATCACCTTCAAACTCAATGGGTTCGAGCTCAATTTTTTTCTTGATGAGCTTTTCAATGTCCCCAACCAGTCTGGCATCAGAGCTGTTGACAAAACTGATGGCCAAACCAGATGCACCAGCCCTGCCCGTGCGGCCAATTCGGTGGACGTAATCCTCCGCGTTGTAGGGGACATCAAAATTAAACACCGCTGGAACGTCTTTGATGTCCAAGCCCCTGGCTGCAACATCTGTACAAATGAGCAAATCGACCTGACCGCTCTTGAAAGCTTCCAAGGCCTTCAAGCGCTCATCTTGACT
>CAIKYO010000026.1 GCA_903831655.1 uncultured Burkholderiales bacterium | reverse complement strand
TTGATCTCCTTCTGTGTTGTTGCCTCCTTGACCCACGTCTTTGCCGCAACAGCAACATATATACTTCCACGGACCGTAGCCATCCTCTGAGCCGCGCCAGTACCAAGTGACTTCGGGATTGAAGTCTTTAGCTGGAGAACTTGGCGTTACGCATGAAGCTCTATATCGAACATTAGCGCTATTGGTAAAAAACAAAACTATCAGGCGAGATGAAGCTTTACTTGTTCTTACCCATTAATTGATGAGAGGCCTACGAACTAAAAACTAATCGCACGAGGTATTCCGCGGTTTTAAATTCATAGGATACTCAAATCATCAAGTTCGAGCCCTGCGTGTGCAATCGGATAAATTGCTATAGCTACTCCGGGTTCCAGGCCTTAGCTCTAATTTCTTCTAGTGCCATTCGATCCTTGTGTTCTTGCTCTTCACGCTTTGCGTTTAATGATCGTGGTGTGTAGCGTTCGATCTGTTTTGGTGTGAGGTGCCAATATGGGTTGCCAGTTTGCTCTCGCATCTGCCACTCAATTTCACTTTTAAATTCAGCACCCAATCGACGCTTGAAGAAAATGGCATCGTGAACATTGGCAATAGGTACATGCCCCTTAGCCATTGCTGCTTGCCGAACAATGTCCATGACGTGCGTTTCGCCATGCTGATAAAGATAGGCTAGCACCTTGGCTTTGCTAGGTCTTCCGCTATCCGTCTGTAGGTATCGTTCGAGCAGCAAATCAGGACGGAACTTCTTGAACAAATCATAGAGATAGTCGTCCAAGGCGTTTTGCTCTTTGATGAACAGCTTGACCGTATCGTCGGCAAGAAATCGCATTCTGTCTTCGCTGTTTTGCAAAATCTCTACTAATGCAGGATTTGTCCAATTGCCAGAAGCATCCAACCATCCTTTGGCTGTTTGGCGCGCACCACAGCTGATTGCCGTAAACGCTTGCTTGAGAAGCTTGGGTCTTAGATCTTTGGGTACCGGGCTACTTTCCGGAAAAACGTAATGGCGCACTGTCGCCATGAAGTCTGCTTTGTCTTCCAAGTACAGGAGCGTGGCGGGAAATGATTTCTTTAAATCTTGATCAAGTCCACTGGCAGCTATGTAGCCACGGGCATAGCCCATCTTCCAAGCGACTACGCTGCTGCGGATGTCGTACTCCCAGCAGTTGCCCAGCATGGCGCGGCGCAGCTCCTTGTTGACGTTTTGAACGCTGGTGCCTTGATAGTAGGTACGACCAAACGGACTGAGTTTTTTGCGTTGGAGGTAGTAGCCCTTGGTCACTGAGGCTATGCCAAGAATTGATAACGCTTGTCGAAGTGCCAAGTCCTTCTTGGGTCCTTGGATCATCTTTGATTCAGTCTCAAGCCAATAAACATATGCCTTGACTGACTCAACATCAACTGGCAACCAATCGAAAAGCTGCCTCAGCTTGTCCTCGCGCCATTCCAAGTTGTACTCTGGATAGAGATGATCAAACAAGGCGATGTTGCTGACATCATCACCGCTCAAGTACGCATCGATTTCTTCGTCAGTTGTGGCGGCGGACAGGGATGCAGCAGGAATCTGCAAGTTGTTTTGTACCTCGACCAGTGGTGTGAGCTTGACCTGAGAATTCTGACCAGAGAACTTGGTGCCCTTGACCACCGTCTGAACGATGTCCCAGTCGTTGTCCGTGAGCCATTTGTGCACACGAATCTTTTTGGGACCGATCTGTCCGCCTTTGTTTGCCAGTTGGTCTAGTGAAATTGCGTAAAGTCCTAGTTTGCGTTGCTCGGGTGTTTGCCCACGCTGTAGGGCATCAAACAGCATGGATTCGACAACGCTTATGTATTTAGCCAGCGCCCGTTTGGCAGCCGCAGCTGGCTTGGGAAAAGCCTTCTGTAGGGCTGCTTCTACCGACTCATGGATTGTGAGCTTGATCACTGGATACACGTTCCTTGCAAATGAAATCTAGGATTTCCAGTGTATTTAGCACCTTTTTACAGATTTCACGACCACAAAAAAAGTCACAGACATATAGTAATTTATAAGCCTCATTTATTGAAATTTATTGGATAAGTGGGATCT
>CAIKYO010000025.1 GCA_903831655.1 uncultured Burkholderiales bacterium | reverse complement strand
TGAACCTCGTCACTGCAAAAGCTCCCGACTGAAGTGCTACAGCAAAACCAATCACCTCACCCGCCTGAGTAGCCTTCAACACAGCCTCAAACGGGTCCAAAATCTGGAATAAGTTACCCCCAATTTGGGTGCATTCCATACTTAAAGCGGTGGATATGGTCTGACTGTTCATCAAAACAGAGTATTTGGTACCTGGATCGCATTTCAGGGCTTGATGTAGGTAAAAAAGGCACTTTTCACCAGCGCAATAGACGCCAAATGAGGAGTTGGAATCATTTGCAGTGTAGGCCTCATTAGATTGCCCGTTAAGATCAACCACCCAGTTTTGGGAGACTAGCTTCTCTGCCTGAGCACCCACAGTGAGGAGAATTAAAAATGAGGCAAAGAGAATTTTGATGAGGTTCATTGCACTATCCTCGCATTAGAACGTAGATTTTTAACCGTTTCAGCGAGATATTGTTGAATAATAGCCTGGCGGATTTGGGGTTTTGCTTCCTCAAAACTCGGTATTTTGAAGGCACGCTTATCGTCTAACTTCAAGATTACCCAGCCAGATTGAGTTTGAATGGGAATTTGAGTGATACCGCCCTTTGTAAGACCAGGAATGGCGCTGGCCACTGCAGGTATTAATTGACCAGGCAAAATCCACCCTAAGGAGCCGCCTTGCGGCTTTGTAGCGGCATCAATTGAGTACTCTTGGGCTAATTTTCCAAATAACTCACCCCTCTGAATACGGCGAATCAGGTCAATAGCATCGGTTTCATTAGAAACCAAGATCTGACTTAAGCGGTATTGAGTGCTACTGCCTCCCTCCCCCATTAATTTGCGCTGACGCTCATACTCCTCACGCATCTTTGCGTCGGTAATGGGGTCCTTTTTGAAATGATCTTCTAAATAGGCCTGCAATAAGAGGTTTTGTTTGAACTGGGTAATTTGATCCGGAAAATCAATCTCTTTGGCTAGGCCCAATTTAGTTGCCTCTTGAGAAATGAGCTCTTTGTTGATGAGATCTTCTTTGATAGCCTGTCGCAATTCCGGGGTATCTTTCTGACCTTGAGCCATCAAGGCGCGAATATTTAAATCCAGCAGGCCTTGCGTGATGGCTGCCCCATTTACAGAGGCAACAAACTCATAGTCGGGTTTAGCATCGCCCTTAAGGTCAGACTTAGTTTGCGCATTAGCAACACTAAAACCGATAGCTGCAGTCAATATTACCGAATAAACACAGAAATTCTTATTAGTTAGCAATTGACACATTACGCACCTCAGATTAATTTTTAGAACTGATAACTTCCGGTTATCCAGCCGCGTGGATTGGTTGTTGTACCGTCAGTATTGACTGCTTGCCCTGTAGAGCTATACAGGGGATTTTTCCCAATCTGCCAAGCAACCATTGCACCAAGATTCCAACCTTCCCAATCCCATTTCAACCCCAATCCTGCGCCCTGAAGAGAGTAGAAATTGCTGGCATTTGTAAGGCCCTGCCAGTTTTGATAAGTCGCTTTATATTGCTGGACTAAGCCAAGGTCATAAAAGACGGTTCCAGTAAATCGGTCTTGGAACTGATGGCGTAACTCTGCAGTCGCAATTCCACCTTGCGCACCACCGCCCTGTGCTACAGGATAAGCCCGCACGGCGTATGGGCCGCCCATGTAGATTTGTTCGGCAGAGTTTAAGTTTGCCGATGAAAGTTGGCCAGTAACGCCGATATATGCAGAAGTTTCGCCACCCTCATTTAATTGCTGAGTGCGATTTCCAGAGAACGTGAGCTT
>CAIKYO010000024.1 GCA_903831655.1 uncultured Burkholderiales bacterium | reverse complement strand
TTAAAGCAAATGCACCCGAGAGCCAACTGATCTCTGTGCTTTGCTCCAATTTATTCCAAAGCACCAACGTTAAACCTAGAAAGCCAAATAGCAAGCCAGCCCATTGCCTAAGCCTGATCTCTCCACCACGAGAGGACAACCACAGTGCGGTCAGCACGGGCTGCAAGCCAACAATCAACGCCGACAAGCCTGAGCCCATTCCAGCCTTAACCGCTGCCCAAACGCCCCCCAAATATCCTGCGTGCATGAGCACGCCGGTAACGCCAATGTGAAACCATTGTGATTTTGTTTGCGGCCAAGAAACCTTGGCCAAAAAAATCCAAACACAAAACACAGCAATGGAGAGCAGGTAGCGAAACTCTAAAAAGGTAAAAGGCGGAGAAAAGGGCATGCCCAGTCTTGCCACCACAAAGCCAGTGCTCCAAATGAGAACGAAAACTGCAGGCATCAAGGCCAGCAGCAATTGGGTTTGATCTGCGCTGCGGTCTGTGGTCGTCATTGAACGTGCTGCCTTATGATGGGTAGAGCCTTTTGGAGGTAGTAAACCATGGACCAAATGGTGAGAACAGCGGCCACCCAAATCAAGATCTGCCCGACAAATCCTGTATCCAAAACACCAAACAATCGACCATTGAATAGCAAGAAAGGAATCGCCGTCATTTGAACTGCGGTTTTCAACTTACCCAAGATGTGAACCGCAACACTTTTTTTGGCGCCCAATTGAGCCATCCACTCTCTGAGAGCAGAAATGGCAATCTCACGACCAATGATGATGAGCGCAACAAATACGTCTGTTCTTCCCAAATGGACCAGAATCAAAACGCAGGCACACACCAAAAATTTATCCGCAACGGGGTCTAAAAATGCACCGAAAGCCGATGTTTGATTGAGCTTTCTAGCCAAAAAACCGTCGAGCCAATCGGTGAGAGCAAATATCACAAACATGATGGTTGCAATCAAATTGCGATCGCTCTCTGAAAGGGGCCAGTAAAAAACCGACACGATCAAAGGGATTGCCAAAATACGCGTCCAAGTCAACAGTGTCGGTAGGGTCCAAAACATGAAGTTCAATCGTAAATGATTTGAGATTGCCCATCATGCGCTTGAACCATCCAACTGGCCAGGGCTGCATCGCTGGGAAAGAATTTAACATGACTACCCAATTGAATCTCGGCAGTGACTTGCTCTCTTAAAACCTTCAAGCGAACGGGCAAGCCTTTGACCAACTCGCCTTGCTCTGTGTCCTCAATGTGGGGTGGGAAATCCTTGAGCATGCGATCAATATCTGGTGGTGTGCCATTGACTGTGAGCTTTAAATACTTACCAAACCGGCAACGCGCCATTGACAAGTCCCAAATTTGATTGACATTGAGGCGTAACCCTCCACCGGAGAAACGATCGGGTTGTACCTTGCCCAAGATAACGACCACTTCGTCGTCTTTAAAAAGATGGCGATTGGCATTGAGTGTTGCATCATCTACCTTTGCCTCAATGGTCCCGGACTTGTCATCGAGCTTGAATAATCCAATTCGACCGTTGGTCGCATTGATGACTTTGAAATCGGTGATCACACCAGCCAAAATTTGTGGCTCGCGAGAGTCCATCAAGTCCTCAATTTTGCGCTTCGCAAATTGCCTGACTTCACTCTCCACGGCATCAAACAAATGACCCGACAAATAAAAACCCAGGGCAGACTTTTCTTGTGTCAAGCGCTCCTTGATGTCCCAGGGAAGTTGCGCAACCAAAGCTGGCTCTTGTGTACCACTTCCATGCTCTCCAGCGTCATCAAAGAGTCCGACCTGCAGGGAATTGGCTTCTTGAGTTTGTGCAAACTGAAAGGCCAATTCAATCGATGCGACCAATTCGGCACGGTTCCTGTCGATGGCATCAAACGCACCCGCTTTGATGAGTGCCTCCAGCGTTCGCTTGTTGAATTTGGTGCGATCTACACGATTACAAAAATCAAATAAGCTGGTAAAAGGTCCGCCCTCTTCTCGCGCTCTCACCAAAGCTTCGATGGCTTGCTGTCCCGTCCCTTTGATGGCGGCCAGTCCATAACGAATTTCTTTATCCGATATGGGCGTAAAAACGGGGCCACCCCTGTTGACATCGGGAGCCTCAAAGGTCAAGCCCATTTTCATCGCATCTTCAAACAACACTTTGAGCTTGTCGGTGTTGTCCATCTCAACCGTCATATTGGCGCAGAAAAACTCGGCCGTGAAATGCACCTTGATCCAAGCCGTGTGATAAGCAAGCAAAGAATAGGCAGCAGCGTGGGACTTGTTGAATCCGTAGCCGGCAAAACGCTCCATCAAATCAAAAATTTCATCGGCCTTGGGCTGTGGAATGTCTTTTTTTGCGGCCCCTTCACGAAAGATGCTTCTGTGCTCAGCCATCTCTTCGGCTTTTTTCTTACCCATTGCACGCCTGAGCAAGTCGGCGCCTCCAAGTGAATAACCACCCAAAATCTGGGCCACCTGCATCACCTGCTCTTGGTAGACCATGATCCCGTAGGTTTCAGCCAAAACCGATTCAGCCAAAGGGTGCGGGTACTGCACCTCCTCGCGCCCGTGCTTACGAGCCACGAAGCTTGGAATCAAATCCATGGGACCCGGGCGATACAAGGCATTGAGGGCAATTAAATCCTCTAGCCGAGTGGGTCTGGCGTCTCTGAGCATGCCTTGCATGCCTCGACTCTCGAACTGGAAAACCGCTTCCGTTTTACCTTCTTGAAACAACTTGTACGTCAACGGATCCTTTAGATCGATTGACTCGTAATTGAAGTTCGCTTGGGTTGGATGTCTCTTTGTAATCAGATCTTTTGCAATGTTCAAAATCGTCAATGTGGCAAGACCTAAAAAGTCAAATTTCACCAAGCCTGCGGCTTCCACATCGTCTTTGTCAAACTGGCTGACAGCCGAGTCACTTCCAGGCTGTTGATACAAGGGACAGAAATCGGTCAATTTCCCAGGAGCAATCAAGACTCCCCCAGCATGCATACCCACATTGCGCGATAAACCTTCGAGTCGCTGTGCCATGGTGAGAAGGGTTTTAACTTCCTCTTCTTTTTCGAACCTCTCCGCCAATGCTGGCACTTGTTCCATGGCCAAGGCAATGGTCATGTGCTGACCTGGCTTGTTGGGAATCGCATTGGAGATGCCATCGCAAAACGTGTAACTCATGTCCATCACACGCCCAACGTCACGAATAGCCGCTCTCGCGCCAAGGGTACCGAAAGTGACGATCTGACTCACCGCGTTCACGCCATATTTTTGCTTGACGTATTCAATGACTCGGTCTCGATTGGATTGACAAAAGTCAATATCAAAGTCAGGCATTGAAACCCGCTCTGGATTCAAAAATCTCTCAAAAAGCAACTTGTACTGCAAAGGATCCAAATCCGTGATCTTCAAAGCGTAAGCCACCAAAGAGCCCGCTCCGGAGCCCCTTCCCGGTCCGACTGGACAACCGTTTGATTTGGCCCATTGAATAAAGTCACTCACAATCAAGAAGTAGCCTGGAAAGCCCATCTTCAAAATCGTATTGATCTCAAACTCCAATCGCTCAACGTATTGCGGTCTCACGCTCTCGCGCTCTTGGGGATCAGGGTACAAGGCTTCAAGCCTTTGATTCAAACCTGCGTGGGATGCCTCTTTAAAGTACACATCAATGGGCATGCGCTGCCCATCCACCATTGGAGTCGGGTAATCAGGCAATTGAGGCTTGCCCAATGTCAAAGTCAGATTGCAGCGTTTGGCTATTTCAAGCGTATTGGAGATTGCGCTGGGGAGATCGGCAAATTTAGCAAGCATTTCCTGCGTGCTCAAGAAATATTGCTGTTTGGTGAATTTACGCACACGCTTGGGGTTGGCCAAAATCTCACCCTCAGCA
>CAIKYO010000023.1 GCA_903831655.1 uncultured Burkholderiales bacterium | reverse complement strand
GGTGAGATATAGGTTGCGTTACATCTACTACGTCACGCTTAGCATGGTTTCGATAGGAGGTAGTGAAAGTTTATACTTAAACTTTTGATTTTTTGCGGTAGACTTGAAATCCAATCAGCTGGCTGATTTTGATGTATCCAAATTTGATTCGTTCATTCGGTTGATATTTTTTTATTCCCTGGGTATGGATTAAAATAAACCTTAGTTTCCTTTGTTTTGTCACTAACCTTAAATGATGTGTGTTCAACATATCTGGAACGTGCACAAGTATGAATGGATTCAACTTTTAGCCTCTCCTTAGGTTTAAAGGTCTTCATTACAAAGAGTAAAGTTATTAAAAACAGAGTTTTTGACTTTGTTAGCAAATTTGAGGTGTTTATAGTTATGTTGAATTTGAGTGTAAAAAAGCCAACTTCAGTTCTTGTACGCCTAAACTTATTTCTGTGGTCTTTGAGTGCCAGCTTAATTGCTCATTCTCAGGTTTCAAATGATGCAGTATCTGTCGCACAAAATCCTCAATCAGGCGTTGAACCTGTAGCCAATCCATATGGATTGGCTGCGCTTTGGGAAAATTCAGATAGCATTACCAAAATCGTTTTGTTACTTTTATTAATGATGAGCATGGGGTCTTGGTATGTCATTATTTCCAAGTTTTTTCAAAACAGAAAATTTCAATCTCAAGCCATTCAAACAAACCAAGAGTTCTGGAAAGGCCATACCCTCAAAGAGGGGGCTTCACTTTTAGATGAAACAAGCCCCTATCGCTTTATCGCTGAATCAGGCTCGGGGGCAGTTCAATCTCATGTTGGGATGAAAAAGAATATTCCACTCAATGACTGGCTTGAAATGAACATTCAAAGTGCGGTTGACCGAATTCAAAATCAAACTCAAAGTGGCCTGTCTTTCCTTGCTACAGTCGGTTCCACCTCTCCTTTTGTGGGGCTGTTTGGTACCGTTTGGGGAATTTATCACGCATTAACTGCAATCGGAATTTCAGGTCAAGCCTCCATCGATAAAGTTGCAGGACCTGTTGGCGAGGCTTTGATCATGACTGCGATAGGTTTAGCCGTTGCGATTCCAGCTGTCTTAGGTTACAACTGGTTAGCCAAAGCCAATAAGGCAGTCATGGATGATGTTCGTGAATTCAGCGAAGAGCTCAATGGTGTATTGATCGGCTCCTCTGGTGCTGCGGCTTAAACGCTGATCTTTAGACTGGAAGTTTATTCATGGCAATGAACGTTGGCCAACAAGATGGAGAAGTGATCTCTAGCATCAACACAACACCTTTGGTGGATGTCATGTTGGTTCTTTTGATCATTTTCTTGATCACTGTACCAGTCGTCACAACCTCAATACCTTTGGTTCTTCCCAAAGAGAGAATTGAGTTGCGGGAAACCAAGCCGGAAAATGTGATCATCTCAGTCGACAAGAATGGGGATATTTTTTGGTACGAATCTAAAATAAATAAGGTAGACGCGTTGGTTGCTAAATTAAAAATAACAGCCAAAATCAAGCCTCAACCAGAGGTGCAAATTCGCGGCGATATGTACTCTCGGTATGAAGGGGTTGGTAAAGTTTTGCTAGCTTGTCAAATGGCTGGGATTGTAAAAGTTGCATTCATCACAGAGCCTCCAGCGCTTAACTAATTCTGTGATCAATTCCTTCGGAGTCATGACATGAACAAAAAAAGATCAAGCCGCAGAAGTCGCATCTCGACTCCGGAGGTCATGTTGGATGTCAACACAACACCCTTGATTGATGTGATGTTAGTCCTTTTGGTGATGTTAATCATCACCATACCCATTCAATTGCATGCGGTGAACTTAGAAATGCCTGTTGGGACACCTCCCGCTCAATTGATAAAACCCCAAATCATTCAAATTGACATTGATTCAAACAATGTCGTATTTTGGCAAGGGCAGTCTGTGAGTGCAGAGCAACTCAATTTAAAAATGTCTGAGGCGTCCCAGATGGCTGTTCAGCCTGAAATTCACCTTAGACCCAATAAGAATTGTCAGTATTCAATTTTTGCAAATATCTTGGCTTCTACCAAAAGAATTGGACTGAATAAAATCGCAGTCATTGGAAGTGAGCAGTTCTTACAATGAGTGCGAGAAGCTCTGTTCATTCTTTTCATGGAACGAGCGGTTCCTACCGCGGTTGGATTGTGGTTGGAATTATCCACCTGATCATTGGTTATCTCTTGGCGAGTGGAATGGCTCAAAAAGGGCTTCATTTGATCAAGAAACCCTTAGAGGCAGTGGTTATTCAAGAGGTTGTGATTCCACCGCCGCCGCCGCCCCCAAAGAAAATCGAAAAGCCCCAGGATGTGCCCAAGGCTCCACCTTTGCCTTATG
>CAIKYO010000022.1 GCA_903831655.1 uncultured Burkholderiales bacterium | reverse complement strand
GTGATTCAAAGTGGCTCTCTGGACCTCTGGGCCCAAGTCTGTGGACGTGATACAGCAACTACTCATCAAAGATGCAAGACCATCTTCTGGCTCACGTTGGGTGATTGACATGTTCCAAATCTTATCATTTTGATCTCTTTGCATCCATGGTGCAGGCTTCGCCACATTGAGACAGAAGCAATAGTCTCTTCAAATCATAGTAACGTGATTGATTCCTGTTGTTGATGATTTCCCTTATCTGTAGTCACATCTAAAGCCATGACAAAATTTAAATTCAGGCCAATATTGTTTCCGATTTTAGGTGTTCCATATGTTGGACTACCAGGTACAAAGTTGCTATATAAAACCTTTCCTCAGAAATCCCTCTTGTGATGGAAGTGAGTTCCTATGGAATTCTACCTTGGAAACCAGAGCATTGTTACTAAACTTAAAACATGCTGTCTGATTTCACTGATTTTCATTGGGAATTCGACCAAGTCCGTGTCAAATTAAGCTTGCAGTAGTCTTGTATCAGGATGAGAAAGAGAAATGGTTAGCTTTTTGTTGAAATTCAAAATTGGAAAGTCAAAACTAAGAAGACTTTTGCAAGCAGATAGACTCATTTGTTGGGATAATTAGTCTTTCTTTCTATCTTAATCCAAAATTGTGAGATCATTGATGATTTATCATAAAAAGAATCAAGGTCAATTTCTTTCATTATGCCCTGAAACTCAAAAAGATGAGTACCAGACTCAAAACCCAAGTATATTCATCTCAATTCTAGGCAGCCTGTAAAACATGATGTATTTGCAGTATGAGTGGATTTACGCATACTGCTTGGCCATGCAAGTATCCACATATGTTGAGGGCTTTTGCATACGGTCTGTACCTGCCAGTGGTGCTTGGTAACGGTTGGCGCCCCAATGAAGAATGATGATGCATTTTGCTTGTGCAGTGCTTCAACAGCGTGAAACTATGACTGAGGCATTGGTCCTCCACACGCTGCAAAATCAGTGCAAATAACCTTGTAAATCACATTCGTATCTTCCTAGGACACCCTCTTTCATTATTGTATACCCCCTATATTTTCAAAGTATTGCTGTATTTTATTTTCATCATAAAATAAACTTTCTCCAAATTCTCCCCACAACTGATTTTTTACCGTCGTCTTTGCAATCAAGATAGCAGAATCAGGACAGTTGTCTTCGTAAGCTGCATGGTCTATATCCACGATTTACAAGTTTGATGAAGACTGTTGATTATGTTTGGCATACTGGCAGCAATTAACTTGACTCTAACCCTGATTCTAAGGCTCCTGGCCCCTAAGCTAGACAGTGACGGTTGATTCCAGTTTGGTGGCCTGGCGTCTGTGTTGGACTAGGAGCCACAACTTTGATGTCAGCTTGAGTGATTACCATCATTGCAGTACATTGACGTCGTGACTGGACTACAGGACCATTACACTGGGAGCAGGGCTATCGTCACTGTTGCTATAACATAGCAACCACTGCACAGCAATAATCTTTCCTTCTATTTCTCAAAGTCTAATCAAGATATCAGGTCAATGTGCTTGGATATCTAAATTTGAATATGTCTTTAATTCAGGTGCTAGTTCTATTCAAGTTGAAAAACATCGTTTGGGGGAAAGGGACTT
>CAIKYO010000021.1 GCA_903831655.1 uncultured Burkholderiales bacterium | reverse complement strand
CAGCACCACCTCTGAGCCAAGAGACAAGATAACCCAAAACAATCACAGCCAAAGATCCCAGTGTGTAGGCCAGCAAATATCCCACATTCATGACCTCAGAGACAGAGCTCTGTGAAAGAGATTTGAAAACCAAACAAGGCAAGGCCACGTGAACGACCAAGCGTCCCAAGACTTTCATATCGTCTTTTGAGAAAAAACCCACTCGTGTCATCACAAAGCCAAGCAGGATGAGGATGTAGATGGGGGTGGTGATGGATAAGATGTCGAGCATAGGGGCGTGAAGGCTTGTGAGGTGAAGCACTCGGGTAAAAAAGGCGTTTGACCTATGTTGAGGGCAAAACATTGCCCACTTGAAGATGTGTTGGTGGGCTGACCAATCAGTATAAGCCCGTGATTGAACCCATGATGGCCCTACTTCGACTCGCACCTTTGGAATGTTTTATCATCAGGGTATACCACTTATCTACATTCCAAGGACATTTCAGACATGGCACGCATCGTTCACTGCATCAAACTCGGTCAAGATTTAGAGGGTTTGGACTTCCCCCCCTACCCTGGCGAACTCGGCAAGCGCATTTGGAGTGAAGTCTCCAAAGAAGCTTGGGCCGCTTGGCTCAAGCACCAAACCATGCTGGTCAACGAGAACCGATTGAACTTGGCAGATTTGAAGGCTCGTCAATACTTGGCGCGTCAGATGGAGAAACACTTCTTTGGTGAGGGTGCCGATGCGGCTCAAGGCTACGTGCCTCCCAGTGCTTGAGAGCCAAAGCGCTGCACATCCTTGTTGTTGCATAAAGCATTGAGCACTGTTCAAGGATTTTCTTTTACACATTCCCCCTCTCATGCAAAAGCAATCAAGTCCCAAAGCTTTTGAGAGCGTCACATGGGACGAGCGGGGAGAACCCAAGAGCCTGCGCTTTAACGACATCTATCGCTCAAGTGGTGTTGACCACCAAGGAGGCTTGGCTCAAGCAAAGCATGTTTTCCTAAAGGGTTGTGCTCTGATGGGCGAAAATCCCATTTGGCAAAACGCCCCTTCGTGGAGCATCCTAGAAACAGGCTTTGGTTTGGGCCTTAACTTCTTGGCCACTTGGGCCCAGTGGAGAGCCGATCCCGCTCGCCCCAAAAGATTGAATTTCATGAGCATTGAGGCTCACCCTGTGAGCCCCGATGATCTCATCATGGGTGCTGCGCATTGGCCTGAGCTCCAAGAGTTGGTTCTTCAACTGAGAGCTCAATATTGGGGCATTGGAGAAGGGTTTCAGACCTTCAGCTTTGAGGGCGAAGCGGTCGCACTCACCCTTTGCATTGGGGATGTGCAAGACATACTTCCAGAAATAGTGGGCCAATTCGACAGCATCTTTTTGGATGGCTTCAGCCCCGAGCGCAACCCACGCATGTGGGAGACACTGACCCTTAAGGGAATCGCTTCCCACGCCAAACCTCAAGCCCAATTGGCCACTTGGTGCGTCAAAGGTGAGGTTCGAGAGCGCCTGAAGGAAGTGGGCTTTGAGGTTCAAAAGCTCAAAGGCCTGCCTCCCAAGAGAGAGTGCTTGAGCGCTCTTTACGCACCACATTGGCGTACCCAAGAAGAACTGAGCCCATCACTTCTCGCTCAAAAGCAAGAGGCACTGATTGTGGGCAAAGGCTTAGCGGGTGCGAGCTTGGCAAGAAGCCTGGCCAAGCGAGGAATGAAGGTTCGGGTGATTGATGAGTTGAAGTCCAGCGGGACCGGAAATCAAGATCAGATCAAGCCTTTGAGAGCTGGCGCGAGTGGCCTACCCGTTGCAATTTTTCACCCCATGGACAGCAGGGACGACAACTTGCAATCCAAAATGACACGCATGGGCATACGCATGCTCTTGGGCCGCATCAAGCATTTGGGCTCGCGCTTGAGTGCCAGCGCTTTTAAAAGAGTGGATATCTTGGAGGTAAAAAAAAGGAGCAAGAACAAAGAAGCGCAAAAGCACTGGGATGAGTCAGCTACTGCGCCTTATCAAGAGCAGACATTGGAGCCCAACGATTGGAGCGCTCCAGCCAAAGACCCCAATACTTCTCTGCCTCAAATCCTGCACAAAGTGGGCGGCTGGATCCGACCTCAAGCGCTCATCGATGGCTTACTCGATCACCCCAACATTGAGGTGATTGAGGGCTTTGAGGTCAAAGCTCTCACCCGCCTCCTTGAGTCAAAAAACGAGGATGACAACTCACTGGGTTGGCAGGTGATGAGCACACAAGGCGAAATTCTTCAAACCTCGGCCCTCATTTTGTGCTTGGGTTTTCACACTCGCACATTGCTGGGCACCTTGCCATCGTCAGATGCCAATGCCCCAACATGGCCCATACAAGCCATCAAAGGGCAAATGACACTGGGGCGCATGCAAGAACTCAATGAACTTCTCCCATCTGGAGCAGTTCTAAGCTCCGAGGTGCTCTTGGGCAAAAGAGCCCATGTGGACCAAGCAACTTTTGTGAACCAACTTGAAAATGTTCCCGCCGAGCATCGAAGTCCAAGTTTCTACATTGGTTCAACCTTTGAGAGAGATCAAATTCAAATTGAGAACACCCCTGCCAGTGAGCGCAAAAATTTACTCGACTTGGCTCGAGTCATTGAGAGAGAATCCCAACTTAAAACCACCCCAGAATCCTTAAAAGCCTCTTTGACCCTTGAAGCTTGGAGTGGTGTGAGATGCACCACGCCCGACCGCATGCCCATTGTGGGTGAAATTCAAAGAGGACTTTGGGTCAACTTTGGACTGGGCTCCAGAGGCTTGAGTTTATGCACCTTGATGGCGGAGACTTTGGGCTCCTTGATCCAGCACGAACCCCTGCCTCTTCCCAAACGTCTCTTCAAATCCATTCAATGGGATCGCTTTTCGCCCAGATGATGGCAAGCCTGGCCCATGCATTTTTGGGAATAGGGATCATTAAATCCCTTCATCTTTATATCCAATTTGATATATACAAAGCATTTAAATGTATTTTGAATTATGAACAAAAAATACTAAAGTACACACATGCACGATTTTTACTTTGTTTTCGCTGGCTTTTTCGTTGGCTGTGTCGTTGGTCTCACAGGCGTTGGAGGGGGCTCCCTCATGACGCCTTTGCTCATTTTTTTCTTGGGCGTGAAACCCCATATGGCTGTTGGCACCGATTTGTTGTTTGCGGCCATCACCAAGTCGGGGGGCACGTTTTCGCTTTGGCGACAAAACCTCATCCCTTGGCGAGTGGTCATGCACCTTAGCATGGGAAGCATTCCAGGCTGCTTGGGCACCATTTATGCCTTGAACCAAGTCGACCTTGAGAGCCAAGAGATCCAAAGCATCATCACCCACACTTTGGGGGTTGCTTTGATGCTAACAGCCGCATCTTTGCTCTACAAAGTTTTAAAATCTAAAAAAACAAGCATCCCAGACGCCGAAACTCCAGAAAAATCACATGCTTTGGAGTTCAGCATCAGCGCTCAAGTGGCTCTCAGTGCGCAAAGTTCGCCAGACGAGGTAGAATCCTCGCAGTCCAAACACCCCTTGTGGACTGTACTTTTGGGCTTGGTCATTGGATCTTTGGTGACTCTTACCTCTGTTGGCGCTGGCGCCATCGGCGTGAGTGTCTTGATGATCCTCTACCCCAGACTTCCTCTCCCCAGAATCGTGGCAGCAGACATTGCCTATGCTGTGCCTCTCACTTTGGTGGCAGGTTTAGGTCATGCAGGTCTTGGAACGGTGGACTGGCCTTTGCTTCTCAAACTTATTTTGGGCTCCTTGCCTGGCATTTGGGTTGGAGCTCATCTGCTCACTCGCACTCCTGAGAGGTTCATTCGTTTGGTCCTGAGCGTTCTTTTGGCTTGGGCGTCCGCGAAACTGATTTTTGCTTGATTTAAAAAATGTACCAATACACAGATTTTGACCGTCAATTCATCAAAGCTCGAGCTGATCAATTCAGAGATCAACTTCAAAGAAATCAAGCTGGAAGCTTGAGCGATGAGGATTTTCGCCCCTTGCGACTTCAAAATGGTTGGTACATCCAGCGCTTTGCACCCATGCTCAGGGTTGCTGTGCCGTATGGTGAGCTCTCAAGTGCTCAAATCCGCGTTTTGGCTCAAATCGCAAGTCAATACGATCAACCCGACCCTGAATTATTCAACCGTGCCCAACACACCCAAGGCCTCATTGACAGCAAGAACCCCACACCCAAAGGTATGGTGAGCGTCAAAGCCCCTGCTCTGCTCAAGGGATATGCCCATTTGACAACTCGTCAAAACGTCCAATACAACTGGATCAAGCTCGAAGACAGTGCTGACGTCATGGACCTCTTGGCCAGCGTGAACATGCACGGCATTCAAACCAGTGGTAACTGCATTCGCAACATCACAAGCGACGAGCTCGCGGGCATTGCCCCTGATGAAGTAGCCGATCCCAGACCCTTTGGAGAAATCCTTCGTCAATGGAGCACCTTGCACCCTGAGTTTGCCTTTTTGCCACGCAAGTTCAAAATCGCCATCAGTGGTGCAAAAGAAGACCGTGCAGCAGTGGGTTGGCACGATGTAGGTCTTTTCTTGATCAAAAACGACCAAGGTGAGTTGGGCTTCAAAGTCTTGGTTGGAGGCGGCATGGGTCGCACCCCGATTGTTGGAACAGTCACCAAAGAGTTCCTGCCCTGGGACCAAATCATCAATTACATTGAAGCCGTGGTGCGTGTCTACAACCGCTGGGGTCGTAGGGACAACATCTACAAAGCACGCATCAAAATTTTGCTCAAAGCAGAGGGCGAAAAATTCACCTCCGAGGTAGACGAAGAGTTCGAGCGCATCAAAACTCTCGATGGTGCCCCTCACACCGTTACACAAGCTGAACTGGACCGCGTGAGTTCATGCTTTGAAGTACCTCAACTCGCTGCACCTGTGGACTTAGAACCCGCTCACTTGGCACTTCAAAACGACCCTCAGTACAAGAGATGGCTTGAACAAAACGTCACAGCACACCGCCTGCCTCACCTCAGAGCGGTCACCTTGTCCTTCAAACGTTCTGGCTTGGCACCTGGTGACGCAACGCCAGAGCAACTCTTGGGTGTTGCAGATTTGGCTGAACGTTTCTCGGGCTCTGAAGCTCGAGTGACACACGCTCAAAACATGCTTTTGCCCTGGGTTGACGAACGCAATTTGCCCTCCCTTTATCTGGCTGCAAAAGCCATGGGTTTGGCCAAAGCCAACATTGGGCTCCTAAGCGACATGATTGCGTGTCCAGGGGGAGACTTCTGCGCGCTGGCCAATGCGCGCTCCATTCCCTTAGCAAGTGCCATCACAGAGAGATTCCAAGATTTGGATGAGCTCAATGATTTAGGTCCCATTGATTTGCACATCAGTGGGTGCATCAACTCCTGTGGTCATCACCACAGTGGTCACATTGGCATTTTAGGTGTCGATAAAGACGGCCAAGAGTGGTACCAAATCACGGTGGGCGGGAGCGATGGAAGCCACTTGAGTGGCCCCTCCAAACCTGGCAAAGTGGTGGGCCCTTCGTTTTCAGCGCACGAAGTCCTACCTGTCATCGAAGCACTTTTGGACTTTTATGTCTCTCAAAGACAATCCAAAGAAACTTTCATTGACTTTGTGGGCCGTACCGAACTTGATGCCTTCAAAGCGGTTGCAAAAGCGGCCCGAAGCTTAGATGTTCAAGCTCTGGCTTGATAAGCGCAGTGGCCACCCAAAGCTTTTAAAACACGAAACACCTCCATTTTTCTGATTCACTCTGATATGCAACTCCTAGACGCGAACACCCCCAGATCCTCAGATAAGACACTCGAGATTGAAAACACAGTGGATCCCACCGCCCTTGATTTGAAAGGCGTGGAGTGCGTTGAACTCAACTTTCCTAAATTCACCGATGGTCGTGCTTTTTCACAAGCGGTGATTTTGAGAAAACGCTGCGGCTTCAAAGGTGACGTGAGAGCACGGGGCGACGTTTTGATTGATCAACTCTTACAAATGCAGCGCACTGGATTTTCAAGCGCTGTGCTCAGAGCCGATCAAAACGCAAGCCATGGACAAAAACTGTTGTCACAATTTAAAGGGTTTTACCAGGGTGATGTGGCTGAAATCAAACCTCATTTTGCGCGTGCTCAATGACCATTGAAACCATTCAAAACACTCTCTAATTGCTATTAAAGTCCAACAGTCCATGAGCAGCACCCTCTTATCCAACCGACAACGAGAAACGGCCATTGACCGCTGGGATCATCCTAGCGAGCAATACGAAGCGCGTGTCCAAAGCACCCTCACCCAACTCAAAGAAAGCGTTTTGAATTTAAGCCCCATCAAACAAGCCAGCAGCTTGGGGCCAGAGGACATTGTGATCACCCATTTGCTGGAAACTTTGGGTGTTGAAGTTCCTGTTTTTGTCCTGGAAACAGGTGCTCTCAACCACGAAACCTTGGCTTTATTGGAAAGACTTCAAGCTCACACGAAGTTGCCTCTTGAGATTTATCGCCCCAAGGCCGAACAAGTCATCGAGTTTGTCAAAACAAAAGGCCAAAAGGCTATCTACAACTCCATTGATGACCGCAAAGAATGTTGCCACATTCGCAAACTCGAACCCCTCTCTCGCGCCCTCAAAGGTCAAAGGGCTTGGATCACAGGGCTCAGACGTGAGCAATCGAGCGCCAGAGCTCAGGTGAGCTTCATCGATGACTCAGAACTCTCCTCCAAGGGTTACTCCAAGGTCAACCCATTGGTGGACTGGACTTGGGGAGATGTCTGGCACTACATTCATTTGAATCAACTTGACTACAACCCTTTGCACGACGATTTCTTCCCCAGCATTGGTTGCGCTCCTTGTACCCGTGCGATCAGCATGGGAGAGGAATTCAGAGCTGGGCGTTGGTGGTGGGAGGATGAAAGCGCCAAGGAATGCGGGCTACATGTGAGCCAAGGCGCCAAAACTTAAGGGTCAATTGACCCAATATTCCTTCTCACCCCACTCACCTATATCCTTTAGCCACGTGATTAGACCCATGACTGAAACTGCAACACCCATTCGCCCAACTAGCCAATCGGCTCCAGCTCACACCTTGAGCCAATCACACTTGGATGGATTGGAGAGCGAGACGATTTTCATTTTAAGAGAGGTGGCTGCATCCTTTGAAAAACCTGCCCTCTTGTTCTCTGGCGGCAAAGACTCACTGGTGATGCTTCGCTGTGCTGAAAAAGCCTTTGGTGTGGGACGCATCCCCTACCCCTTGTTGATGATCGACACGGGTCACAACTTTGAAGAGGTGACTCGCTTTCGCGACTACCGCGCTGAGCAGTTAAAGGCACAATTGATCGTGCGCAGTGTGGAGGACTCCATGAAGCGCGGCACAGTGCGTTTGAGCCGACCCGACGAATCCAGAAATGTGCACCAATCGGTGACATTGCTCGAAGCCATTGAAGAATTCAAATTCGATGCTTTGATTGGTGGAGCCAGACGAGACGAGGAAAAAGCTCGCGCCAAGGAGCGCATCTTCTCTCACAGAGACAGCTTTGGAACTTGGCAACCCAAGTCTCAGCGCCCTGAGCTGTGGACGCTTTTTAATACCAAGATTCACCCAGGCGAGCACTTCCGGGTCTTTCCCATCTCCAACTGGACCGAGATGGATGTCTGGCAATACATTGAGAGAGAACACATCGAGTTGCCTGAGCTCTATTACAGCCACAAGCGAGAGGTCGTGGACCGCAAAGGGCTCTTGGTGCCTGTAACCCCTTTGACTCCAGCCAAGAGCAGTGAGACACCACAGCTCATGGATGTGAGGTTCAGAACGGTTGGCGACATCACCTGCACTTGCCCTGTGGCCAGTCTTGCCAAAACGCCCAATGACATTGTGCTGGAGACACTCACTGCAACCTTGAGCGAGAGAGGTGCCACCCGCATGGATGACCAAACCTCTGAGGCGTCTATGGAAAAGAGAAAAAGAGACGGGTATTTTTAAGGAACTTTTGCACTTTTTCGACTTCATACGAGACAGATCCGCCCCAGTCTTTGCGCGATCTACCCTGACTTCATCAAAAAATTCTTACCCACTGTTTACCCCATGTCACCTTTGTCCACCACCGCCCCCACTCAAGACGCGAACACTGAACCTTTGTATGCATTGAAATTCATCACCTGTGGTTCCGTAGACGACGGCAAAAGCACACTCATCGGACGGCTTTTGGTCGATTCTCAAGCGGTGCTTGAAGATCATTTGGCAGGTGTTCAGCGCCAAGGTGAGACCGATTTGGCGCTATTGACCGATGGCTTGTCCGCTGAGCGCGAGCAAGGCATCACCATTGATGTGGCCTACCGATACTTCGCTACAGAAAACAGGAAGTTCATCATTGGTGATGCCCCTGGTCATGAGCAATACACGCGCAACATGGTCACTGCTGCTTCCAGCGCAGACGCTGCCCTTGTGATCGTGGACGCGACCAAACTCGATTGGTCCAAATCCGACCTGACCTTGCTTGACCAAACCCGTCGCCACTCTCTGCTTGCCAAACTCTTGCGCGTGCCAAGCATCGTGTTTGTGATCAACAAACTCGATGCGGTGAACGACCCCACGATGGCCTTCAATCGCATCAAAGGCGCACTAACCTCTTTCGCAACCCAAGCCAACATCTCCTACACCGCCATCGTCCCCATCTCCGCCTTGAAGGGTTGGAACGTGGTCAATGCAAAAGACCATTGGTGTGGTTACACGGGCGAGACTTTGATCTCCATTTTGGAGAAACTCCCCTGTACACCTGCTGATCAAAGCGGGCCCACCAGCGTTTGCGTTCAATGGATTGAAAAACAGCACGACTCCAACAGAACCGACAAAGGGCGCCGAGTGCTCTGGGGTCGCGTGGCCAATGGACATCTCAAAGTGGGGGATACTGTCAAAGTCCACCCCAGTGCACAAAGCGCCAAAGTGGTTGAAATTATCAATGCGGTGCGACAAGCCAATGACCCTTTGCTTGGTCACTCAGGCCACCAAGTAGGCGTGACCTTGGAGCGAGAGCTCGATGTCTCTAGAGGAGATTGGTTGGTGGTGAGCGATGCACAACAGGACTCGACACTCACTCCACAACGACAAATAGCTGCCACTGTGGCTTGGATGGACGATGAGCCACTGGTTCAAGGTCGTATCTATTGGGCCCTCCATGGACACCAATGGGTCAAAGCTCAGGTGAGCCAAATTAAGCACCGTTTGAACATATTGACTTTGGAGACCGAATCTGCCCAACAACTCGAACCCAATGCCATGGGTCAAGTCGAGTTGACCTTCAAGGAACCCCTTTTGACCCGCTCCTTTGCAGAGTCCAGGTTGATGGGAGCCATGATTTTGGTCGATACCGCCTCCCACAAGACCTCTGCTGCCATTTTGGTGGACTGATCATCAAGTGCAACTGTTTTGGAGTTTTGAGCCCTATCATTTTGAAAAAACCCTTGTCACGCCCTTGGTGCTAAACCCATGTGCATGGAAGTCGTTTTCTCCACTAAAATCAATTCATTCAGTTTTTTAATATTCTTTAGTAAAAGTTAAGACCATGACTCACGTTGTCACCGAATCTTGTATCCGCTGTAAGTACACCGACTGTGTAGATGTTTGTCCCGTGGACTGTTTCCGTGAAGGTCCTAACTTTTTGACCATCGATCCCGATGAGTGCATCGACTGTGCAGTTTGCATTCCCGAGTGCCCTGCCAACGCCATCTTTGCCGAGGAAGACGTCCCCCAAGGTCAAGAGCACATGGTGGCTTTGAATGCTGAGCTGTCCCAAATCGGTTGGCCCAGCATCACCAAGAGAAAAGCTCCCTTACCCGACGCCGACGACTGGAAAGACAAAGAAGGCAAGCTCTCTGAGTTGATTCGCTAACACGGCTTTGCCCAGAGACCTGATCAAGGACCGCTCCTTTGAACAGCGCTCAAGATCAAAACCCCACACTCTCCGATGAATTGGAGGTCCAAAGCCCTCAGATCGACTGCGATGTGTTAATTGTGGGTGCTGGTCCTGCTGGACTCTTTTTGGTGTTCGAGCTGGGATTATTGGGAATACGTGCTCATGTGGTAGATGCCCTCCCCCATGCCGGCGGTCAAGCTGTCGAACTCTTCGGGGACAAATTGATTTATGACATCCCAGGCACCTTGGCTTGCACTGGTCGGGAGCTCACCCAGAGACTTTTGCAACAATGCAAACCCTTTGCCCCTCAGTTTCACTTGGGTGAATTGGTTCAAACCATCGAGTCTGATGGAGATCATTTCAAAATCGAAACCGATGCCTGTACTCGTTTCAAGACCCGAGCTGTGGGGATTGCAAGTGGAGTGGGAGCATTCTTGCATCGCCCTTTGGTTGCCAATGGTTTGACGCCGTTTTTGAGAAAACAAATCAACAACGGCCCATTCAGCTCAGTCAAAGCGCAATTGCAAACCACCCTCAGTGCAAACCCAGCACACGTGTGGGTGGTGGGTGGCACTCAAGAGGCTGTCAATGATGCTTTGGATGTCTACGAGTGGGGTAAAACCTTAGAACACCAAAAGCTTGAAGTCACTCTCATACATCGGCGCGAAACCTTGGATGCCAACGAGACAAGCACCAAGGCATTGCAAGCGGCAATTCACCACAGCGCCAACAACCCCGGTCCCTGTCACTTGCGTTTTGTTCATGGGCAAATTCTCCATGCCCACGCATCCCCCAAAGACCCATCAACACTGGAGCGAGTGGAGTGGGTGGATGACCAAGGGGTTACTCAACAAAGCCACTGCGAAGCCATCCTTGTTGATTTGGGACTCTCCCCGCAGCTCGGACCCATCTCTTCTTGGGGTCTAGAGATGCAAAAAAAGCAACTACCCGTCAACCAAGAGGACTATCGCACTGCATTTCCAGGAATTTTTGCGATTGGTGACATCATCACTTATCCTGGAAAAAAGAAACTCATTGTGAGCGGCTTTCATGAAGCCACTCTGGCCGCTTACGGAATTGCAAAAAGGGTCCTCAATAAGGAAAAAATCCCCTTTGAATACACCACCGCCTCCGCACTTTTGCAATCTCGCTTAGGGATCAAGGAGACAAACCTTGAGCCCAAAACACACTGAAACTTAGCGCAAAATCCGCATCGCTTCGGGTGCAAATCCATGGTTCAAGGGACCATGTCCCAGCCCCTTGGGGTCACCCGTTTGTACGTGAGCACCGCTTTCAATGGCCTTCAAAATGTAGCCCCGCGCCATCTCGATGGCTCCAGACAAACTCTCACCCCGGGCGCAATAGCTTGCAATGGCAGATGACAAGGTGCATCCGGTGCCATGAACGTTCTTGGAGGCAATGCGTTTACTCTTGAGCACCAGTGGTTCCCCTTTTGAGGCCCACACATCCACCACCCATTCCCCCACGAGATGGCCTCCTTTGAGCAATGCGCTTGGCGCACCAAGACTCAGGAGCTCTTGGGCCGCAGGGATGAGCTCAGATTCTTCTCGAATGGCGCGACCCAGTAACACCTCGGCCTCGTCCAAGTTGGGCGTGATCAGTTGAACTTTCGGAAAAAGCTCTTGAATGAGCAACTTCACCGTCTCCTCATCAATCAATCGGTCTCCACTGGTGGCCACCATCACGGGGTCCAAAATCACATTCTTCCATCCATAGTGATCGATCGCCCAAGCCACCACCTCCACCACCTCAGGGGTATGAAGCATGCCAATCTTCACTGCATCCACACCAATGTCATCTGCAACGGACTGAATTTGAGACTTTAAAAAAGAAGCCGGTAGTGCATGAATGCCCTGCACCCCTTGGGTGTTTTGCGCAGTGATGGCGGTGATGGCCGTCATGGCAAAGCCACCCAAGGCACTGATGGTCTTGATATCGGCCTGAATCCCAGCTCCCCCCCCGCTGTCGGATCCTGCAATGCTGAGAACTCGGGGGTAATGGGCAAAATTTGTAGCGGTCATGCGATCGAAGTGAGAGAGTGAATGAATTTCAAAATAGGCCTTTCAAGCCCAAAAGGGCTTTGACCATTCCGATGGTTTTTTTGACTATCAGGGTTCTTATATTTTACCCACCCCTTGCCTGGCGCATTGCACTAAACTAGAGTGCTTATGAGCAAACCACACACTGTCATTTTGGGAGCTGGCCTGATGGGCCGCTTGATGGCGCTTTCGCTCATAGAGCGAGGCCACAAGATCGATCTCTACGAAGCCCAGGGCCCGCAAGGAGAAGGCGCAGCGGCCAAGGTTGCCGCTGCCATGTTGGCGCCTTTGGCGGAATCAGCCATCACTGAGTTGAATGTGGTGAAAATGGGGCAATACAGTTTGAAGCGCTGGCCTCAAATCATTGAGAAATTGCACCACCCCGTGTTCTTTCAACAAGAAGGGACCGTGATCGTATGGCATCGCTCCGATGCTCCTGAGGCCAGAAGGTTTCAAGGACTCATGCAAAAAACACATGCGCTCCTGCCCAGTCTCTCGCCAGCTCAGATGCTGGACTCAACTGCAATTGAGGCCTTGGAGAGAGAACTTGTCCCCAAATTCAACGCTGGGCTTTACTTGCCACTGGAGGGACAACTAGACAACCGAGAGCTGCTAACGGCCATGCTTGACGAACTCAAAAGTGCTGAGTCCAGGGGCCAACTGACCCTCCATTGGCATTCACCGCAAGATCTATCCCGCTTTCAATCGGCCATTGAGCCCCATTCAAATCAAGACCCTTGGGTCATCGATTGCACCGGCATGGGAGCCAAAACCCATTGGTCTCAATTGAGAGGGGTCAGAGGCGAAGTTTTACGGCTTCACGCACCCGATGTCCATTTGAGCCGCCCGGTGCGTCTCATACACCCCAAATACCCGATCTACATTGCCCCCAAAGAAAACCAAATCTTTGTCGTTGGTGCCACTGAAGTAGAAAGTGAAGACCGCTCTGAGGTGAGTGTGCGCTCAAGTCTTGAGCTGATGTCTGCCGCCTACAGCGTTCATCCCGGGTTTGCTGAAGCCAGGGTACTGGAGATCAACACACAACTCAGACCCACCTTGGCTGACAATTTGCCTCAGATCCAGGTTAACTCCTCAAAGCTTATTAAAATCAATGGACTTTATCGACATGGTTTTTTGATCTCCCCCGCAGTCCTCGATTGCGCGCTTGAATGGATCGATCACCAGAGTACGGATTTGGCCCATGAACTTGGACTGAATGTGAATCGGCCTTAAAGTAGGCTTGTATTTTTTCTGATTGAAACCTAATATTTCTCATGTTGAGCATCACCATCAATCAATTGCCCTTCGAATTACCTTTGGGCTCCACCTTGCAAGACGCAGTGGATGTCTTTGGCGCAAAACCCCCATTTGCTGCGGCTTTGAATTTGAACTTTGTCCCGAAATCACAGTACGCTCAAACGCCCCTTCATCATTCGGACAAAATCGAATTGATCTCTCCCATCACGGGTGGATGAGCCTCATCTCGGTGTCCCCTCTACCCCCCCAAAAAACACTCCCTCTCCCACTTCATTGATGAGTACAAACAATCCCATGCATTTGCCCCCCACCTCTTGCGAATCAACCACGTCCATGGTTTTGTATGGACAGACCTTTGAATCGCGAATGATGTTGGGCACCTCTCGCTACCCATCCCCACAAATTCTTCAAGACTGCATTCAGTCTACGCGCCCTGCCTTTTTGACTGTCTCTCTCAGAAGACAACTCCCCTCTACCCAAGAAACTCCTGCCTCCAATGGATTTTGGGAATTGCTCAAAAGTGCTGGCACACCCCTGTTGCCAAATACGGCGGGATGCCACAGTTTGGAAGAGGTGATTGCGACGGCCGAGATGGCACGTGAAGTTTTTGAGACCGATTGGATCAAACTTGAATTGATTGGAGACGACTACACCCTGCAACCCGACACTTTGCAGTTGCCCCGCGCTGCTCAAAGCTTGATTCAAAAAGGCTTTAAGGTTCTGCCCTATTGCACCGAAGATTTGATTCTTTGTAGAAAATTGGTCGATGTCGGCTGCCAAGCCGTCATGCCTTGGGCCGCTCCCATTGGAACGGGCAAAGGTCCCATGAACCCCTACGCACTGCGCATGCTCAGAGAGCACTTAGATGTTCCCATGATTGTGGATGCAGGCCTTGGACTGCCCTCTCACGCAGCCCAGGTCATGGAGTGGGGTTTTGACGGCGTGTTGCTCAATACAGCGGTCGCCTTGTCTCAAAACCCACTCCTCATGGCCAAAGCCTTCGATCAAGCCGTTAAGGCGGGTCGAATGGCCTTTGAGGCAGGAGCCATCGAAGCACAAGATACACCTCAAGCGAGCACACCCGTGCTTGGAACACCCTTTTGGCATCAAGCGTGAACAACATCAAGGCCTCATCAACAAGCCATCAAGTCCTCGCTTGGGGAACTGTCTTATTCAAACTCCACCGTGCGCTCTTGACCAGCGCACAGGGTGAAGGGGTGACTTGGCCTCTACCCGACCCACTGGGCACGCCACTCTCTCCGCCTGAGCTCTTGCAGATACAAGAAATGAAAGAGGCGTTCAAAAGCCAAGATCGCGCGTTGCTTGAGTCCACCTTGGAATACGTGGCACGTGCATTGGCTTTTGAGGCTTTAGACGCCCAACTCATTGCCCGCTCTTGGATCAATCAATCCAATCGCGAAAGTGAATTTAATGCCTTCAAATGGCCTTCTCATTTGGCAGACTTTGAATCGGCTTGGCAGACCTTGGTCTCCAATTCAGGCTCGGTTTGGGAACCCTCTGCGGGCTCACCCAATTTAGGCCTTTATGCGGTGCTCCCCAACTCACAATGGGTTGAACGAATGGCACAAGCAGGCGTGCCCACTGTGCAGCTGCGCTTCAAGTCCAATGACACAAAGGCAATAGAACGAGAGATCCATGCCTCGGTGAGAGCCGTTCAAGGTACAGCCACACGACTCTTTATCAACGATCACTGGCTCTTGGCCATTGAAGCTGGTGCACATGGCGTTCATTTGGGGCAAGAGGACCTTGAGGCCTTAGAGATTCAAGGCATGGAACACATCAAACGATCGGGTTTGCTTTTGGGCCTTAGCACACATGGATACAGCGAGATGATGAATGCCCATCGTTTTAGGCCCAGCTACATGGCATTGGGGGCTGTCTTTCCAACCACGTTGAAACAAATGAAAACCTTGCCTCAAGGTCTGGGTAGACTCCATCAGTATGCAAATCTGATGCAAAGTTACTCTTTGGTGGGCATTGGCGGCATTGATGAACACACCATTCCCATGGCTTTGGCTTCCGGTGTTGGCTCAGTTGCCGTTGTGCGAGCCATCACTGGTGCACCAGAGCCAGAAAAAGAAGCCAAACGGCTCATGAAGCTCTTTTAACTGGAGCTCTAATGTCCGTGTTGTGAAAGCGCTTCGCATCAGCTTGCATCAGCAAGCACTGCTGAAGGTCGAACAATCACAACACCGCTTTTGATTGCTTCATTGTCCTCTCAAGTCGCGGTGTTCAAAGCCACTTGAATGGAGTGTGTTGCAATGTCCTCGAGCCAACCCAAATCCACATGTTGGTGCGCTTCGCAAATGAACCAAGGCTCCCTGGAATCTGGCTCCAACATCAAGCCATGCTCAATGAGTTGCCATGCAAAGCGTCTATACAGCTCGCTATTGGTCTTTTTCCAATCACGATAAGTCGTGGGAACGTGGGGCGTAAAGTGAACACCAAACATGGCGCCGGGTCCTGCAAAAGCATGTTCAATACCCGCTTTGGTAAAGACTCTGCCTAAAACCTCTTGAATGTTTTGCCCAACCAACTCACAAGTTTTGAGAGCGTCGGTCGTTGACAAAATATCAAGCGTCGCGTGAGCTGCACTCAAGGCGACCAAGTTAGCTGTATAGGTGCCACCGTGTACCACACCGCCGGCATGCGAGCCCACAACGTTCATCACGTCTGCGCGACCTCCAAAGGCCGCAACAGGATAACCGTTCCCCATGGCCTTGGCGAAGGTGGTGAGATCAGCATGGATCCCATACAAAGATTGAGCCCCACCCTTTGCAACTCGAAAACCCGATTTGACCTCGTCAATGATGAGCAAAGAACCATTTTGATTGCACAACTCGCGCAAACGGGCCAGCCACTTCGGTGTTGCAGCAATGGAGCCTGCATTTCCAATGATGGGCTCAAGCACCACACAAGCCAAACTGTCGCCACGTGTTTTAAAGACATGCTCCAAAGCGGCTTCGTCGTTCAAGCCAATGATGTCAACCAAGTCACGGGTTTTAGCCGGTATACCCGCACCAAAGGGAATGACATTGGGTGCATTCACGTCCCCCAAATTCCAGTGCTCAATGTCTGACTTCCACATCATCTCATCGTAGAGTCCATGAAAGCCACCCTCAACGATCACAATTCTTTCGCGTTTTGTAAAGCCCCGTGCCGTGCGAACGGCACCCATCACAGCCTCGGTTCCCGAATTGGCAAACCTGACTTTTTCAATTTGAGGACACAGCCCCTTGATTTGCTGGACAACCTCTGTATCAAGTTCTGTTGCAAAACCAGAGAGCGTGCCTCGGTTTTGAATTTGATCAACCACCGCTTGGTCAACCCTTTTGTCTCGGTATCCCAAGATAATGGGCCCGTATCCAAGCCTAAAGTCCACAAAAGTTCGCCCGTCACAGTCCGTCAAACAACAACCCTCAGCGCTTTGAATGAAGAGCGTCTTATCGTCCCCCCAATAGCGATAGTTCTCAGCCACCCCTTGAGGCATGTGCTGGTGGGCCTGCGCCATGATGGAGGGTTGACGAAGTACGGGCGACGACATGTTGCCACGCACTTTGGGGTGAGTTGAAGCCTCGACTGGTTTATTTTGATTCGGAGCGGCAATGCTCTCTCCCATGGGCGGGCGCAATAAGAATCCAACTCGCTCTTCGAGCAACTTGACCACATGAAGCTCAGCAGCTTGCTCTCCGTATTTGTCCACTGCCTCTTGGAAAAGAGACTTCGCTATCTCGCCCATTTTCAGTGAGTAACCCTGCGATTTGGCAATGTCATTGATGAGGGTCAGATCCTTCACGCACAAAGCCAAAGAAAAACTGGGGTCATAGTGGCCTGCAAAAATGGAGGGAACATCGTGCTCGGCCACCCATGAGTTACCCGCGCTGGACTTAATGGCCTCCCAAACCGTGTGCAAGGGTACGCCAGCCTTGGCTCCCAACATCAACCCCTCCCCAATGGTTGCGGCACTCACAAACCAAAGCAAATTGGTAAGTAATTTAACTGTCGCACCATTCCCCGGTTGACCTACATAAAAAATCTTCTCTCCAATCACGTTAAAGAGTGGAAGGCAGCGTTGATAAGCCGCTTCATCTCCGCCGACGAAAATTGACAAACGTCCCAAGGCTGCGAAATCGACTGCATTGGTAACAGGTGCTTCCAAGAAATCAACCCCCAAGGTTTTGGCTTTGGCCACAATTTGCTTGACCAAATCTGGGGCAGAAGTTGAGGTGTCAATCACAACTGAACCTTTCTTGACACATTCGATCAAGCCTGGCCCGTTGGCGCCCAACATCACCTCTCTCACCTGAATTGGTCCAGGCAGAGAGGCAAATATCACATCCGCCTCTTGAACCGCCTCCTCTATGGTGTGAGCAACCTTTCCACCTAAAGCCGCCAAATTTTGAGTTTTCTCTATGGATCGATCCATGACAGTAACGTGGTGCCCTGCCTTGATCAAATTGGCAGCCATGGGATTTCCCATGTTACCTACACCAACGAATGCAATGTGCTTGGGGTGACTCATGTAGTACTCAATCTGAAAAATGAATGAAAAAGAAAGGGGGTTTTATTTAACTGATCTCATTTTACAAATGAAAAAGCCCCGTGAAGCCTTGGGGCCAGGGGCGTGGTCAATAGTTCATTGAGAATAAATTAGCGTTTTTTGAAACTCAAAAATTTCTTGCCTGAGTCTGAGCTTGGAACATATTCAAATCCATTGGCTGAAAGCATTTTCAAGCTCTCATCAAAACTATATGTCCTGTAGGTCACCGTTTGCTCCATCACCTTGCTTGGACCATCGTTCAAGTAGTAATGCTTAATAAAGCCTCGCTCACGGGGCAGAATTTTTTGCGAGTAAATCATTCCATTGGAGATGGGACGCTCGTAGTCATGGTGAGGCCCCTGGATGCCCAACAAAAGTTGCCCTCCACTTTGGACATGTTTGGAGAGTTGTCGAAGTCCCTCTTCATTGGGAACATCCTCGGGTATGTGACTGACCATAAAAGGCTCTTTTTCGCCGTCGATTACGAAGTACCACACCCCACCGTAAGAAAAGGCCAAATCGAATTGCTGCTTAAGATCGAAGTGAACAACATTCTGCTCCGACAAAACAATGGATGGAAATATTGCCAAGCGATCCTGTGCAAT
>CAIKYO010000020.1 GCA_903831655.1 uncultured Burkholderiales bacterium | reverse complement strand
GCCAACGAAGACATCGATCACGATTAATATTGCCCTATCTACTCAACGACTTAGTTGTGTGAGTTGGGATCGTCTTGAAATAAAGCTTCAAATTCAATTTGATTGACTGGGCGACGCGAGGATTGCCCAAGATTCATTTAGCCTCTCACTTTAAAATCGACAAGCAACCCAAAGGACAACCATTGGAAAGTTGAACTTTTGTTGTATTATTGCGGCGAAGCACACCATCTTTTGATGCTTTTTGAATTTGCACACACTGGTGCCAAGCTACTCAAAGTTCTTAATGTCCAAGTCAATGCCCTCCAATCCGTTGAGCTCCTCTTACACGAGCCCCCACGAATCAAAGTGGATGCAAGCATTTTGGATGCCCTACTCTGGCAACAGAGAGTTCAAACAAAATCCAAGAATGTTTGTATCCGCCAAGGATTGCCATTTTCAAGACAGTTCTGGCCGACAAATCTTCGATGGGCTATCCGGACTTTGGACCACGGGCTTAGGGCATGCGAGGCAAGAGATCTCTCAAGCCGTTGCCCATCAAATCGCGACGCTCGATTTCACACCTCCATTTCAATTTGCTCACCCTTTGGCCTTTGAATTGGCCAACAAATTGGTTGAACTCACCCCCGAGGGATTGGATCACGTCTTCTTCACCAATTCTGGCTCCGATGCAGCTGACACTTCACTCAAAATGGCCAGAGCCTATTGGCGTTTAAAGGGTCAAGCCAGCAAGACCAGATTCATTGGCAGAGAAAAGGGCTATCACGGGGTCAACTTTGGAGGCTATTCAGTGGGAGGCATGGTTGGCAATCGCAAGATGTTTGGCCAAGGGGTGGAAGTTGACCACTTGCCCCATACCCTACTCCCCAGCAATGCCTTCTCCAAAGGCATGCCCCCCAATGGAATTGAACTTGCTGATGAGCTTTTGCGCTTGATTGCTTTGCATGATGCAAGCAACATTGCTGCTGTGATCTTGGAGCCTTTTTCGGGTTCCTCTGGCGTGATCGTTCCCCCAGAAGGCTACCTTCAACGAATTCGTGAAATTTGTACCCAGCACAATATTCTGTTGATTTTTGACGAAGTGATCACTGGGTTTGGACGCTCAGGCGCTTTCAGCGCCGCGCAAGCCTTTGGAGTGACACCAGACATCATGAATGTGGCCAAACAAATCACCAACGGCACGCAGCCCATGGGGGCGGTCTTGGTCGGACACGAGTTCTATGAAACCTTCATGGAGAACGGTGGACCGGATTACTTGGTTGAGTTTGCTCACGGCTACACCTACTCCGCACACCCAGTGGCATGTGCAGCGGCTATCGCCGCTCTCGACCTCTTGGTCAAAGACCATGCTATTGACAGAGTGAACGAGTTGGCACCTCTTTTTGAGAGCTCCATCCATTCACTCAAAGGGTCTAAGCACGTGAGTGATATCCGAAATTTTGGTTTAGCCGCGGGTTTGAGCATCGAACCCTTTCCCGGAGAACCGGCAAAAAGGCCTTTCGAAATTGCCATGAAGATGCTGGACAAAGGGTTTTACATCCGATACGGGGCTGACACACTTCAGCTGGCCCCACCCTTCATTTCCACACCCGCACAAATCGACAGCATGATCAATGCGCTTGGAGAATGCTTGAACTTGGTGGCATGAATCGTAAAACCTAACACCACCACCCAGTTCCGTGAAAACTTAACTGCCTTGATGAGTTGAAGTAAACACCAATAGATCTGGGAGACTGAGGGTATTAAACTTAAACGCCAAGCACGCGTTGAATCACATGCATTGAGCATTGATTCTTCTTTTTCAAGATAAGTTTTGATTTGCCCATGAACTTCATTTCTGCCGCTTTATTTGCCTCCCTATCTCTCCTGTACATGGGGTTGGGAGCCAACGCTCAAGCACAAACCTACCCAGAGCGACCCGTCAAAATCGAGGTCTCCTTGGCGGCTGGTGCCACCAACGATTTAATCGCAAGGGCCTTGGCCCACAAGTTATCTGATTTGTACAAAGCACCTTTCATTGTGGAGAACAAAGCGGGAGGCAATGGCACGATTGCCGCAGGATTTGTAGCCAAAGAAGCTCCCGATGGCCATACACTTTTACTGGGCAATACCAGCACTTTGGCCATCCACGCCAGCTTGTTCTCCAATTTGAATTACGATCCAGTCAAAGACTTTCAGGCCATTGCGCTCGTTGC
>CAIKYO010000019.1 GCA_903831655.1 uncultured Burkholderiales bacterium | reverse complement strand
TTTCGTCCTGATATTTTTGGCGCAAGTGAAACTGCTTGGGTTGCAAAGACAGTCGACCCTTCTGGTGATGCCGTTTTTGTTCGCCCTGATAAAACTATTTTTAATAGCGTACCAAGTCAATCGATCGACTTCGCCGTGATCGAAAAGTGCCCTGGCAGTGCTTATCCCGTCAAAATGGTTGAGCTTGATGTTGGCTGGAATGACCTTGGTGCTTGGGACGCTGTATGGCAAGTGGGCAGCAAGGACCAGCAAGGAAATGTGATGTCGGGCGATACCTTGCTGACTGATACTCAAAATTCCTTGATTCATTCCAGCAGTCGCTTAGTGAGTGCGGTTGGGGTCGAAAACTTAATCATCATTGAAACTGCTGATGCAGTTTTGGTTGCAGATCGGTCTAAGAGCCAGGATGTGAAGAATATTGTTTCTCAACTTGAGACTGAGCGGCGGACTGAAAAAAATTTACATCGCAAGGTAGCTCGTCCTTGGGGTTGGTATGACAGCGTGGATGAAGGTGAGCGCTTTAAGGTCAAGCGTATTCAGGTGAAACCAGGAGCGAGTCTCTCATTACAAATGCATCACCATCGTGCAGAACATTGGATTGTGGTTAAAGGCGTTGCTGAAATCACCAATGGCGATCAGGTTATCACCTTAAATGAAAACCAAAGCACTTACATACCGCAAGGTCAAACCCATCGTCTGGCCAATCCCGGAAAAACCGTATTAGAAATTATTGAAGTTCAGTCCGGCTCCTATTTGGGCGAGGATGACATTGTCCGCTTTGAAGATACCTATGGGCGGGTGAATGGATAGAGCGAGTAAACCCGTTGCTTTAATTTGTGGGGTAAGTGGACAAGATGGCAGTTATTTAGCCGACTTTCTACTTAAAAAGGGATATGTTGTTTTTGGTACCTCAAGAGATGCCCAGGGTTCTGGGTTTGCTAATCTGCAGAAATTGGGCATCAAAGAGCAAGTGCAGTTGCTCTCGCTCGTCCCTGAAGATTTTCGTAGTGTGTTGGTGGCACTACGAAAAAGCAACCCAGATGAGATTTATTACTTAGCTGGACAATCATCCGTGGGCCTCTCGTTTGAACAGCCTGCCGAGACCATTCAAAGTATTACATTGGGTACTCTCAATATTCTTGAGGGCTCTCGCATGATGGATAAACCAATTAAGATTTATTCAGCAGGCTCAGGAGAGTGCTTTGGCGACACCCATGGCAATCCTGCTAATGAGCTCACACCCTTTCATCCGATGAGCCCGTATGCTGTAGCAAAAACCTCTGCGTTTTGGTTGGTAAATAACTACCGTGATGCTTATGGCCTCTTTGCCTGTACTGGTATCTTGTTTAATCATGAATCTGATTTACGGCCAGAGCGTTTTGTAACCCAAAAGATCATTCGATCTGTCAGGCGCATTGCGCAGGGTAGCCAAGAAAAATTAAGGCTAGGTAGATTAGATATATCGCGCGATTGGGGTTGGGCTGCAGAATATGTAGAGGCAATGTGGCTCATGTTGCGACAAGCCCAGCCTCAGGATTTTGTGATTGCCACGGGCAATACCATCTCTTTAGAAGAATTTGTGCAAGCCGCATTTGCACAGGCCAATCTGGATTGGAAGGATTATGTGATTCAGGATCCTAATTTATTTCGTCCGACAGATTTGGCAATCGGATGTGCTGACCCAGTCAAAGCTTATCAAGAAATGGGGTGGAAAGCCCA
>CAIKYO010000018.1 GCA_903831655.1 uncultured Burkholderiales bacterium | reverse complement strand
GGTTTTAGGTGGAGTCAATAACATGTGGGGGCCAGTATTGGGGGCATTGATCATGACTTTGCTCCCCGAGTACTTTCGGGTTTTGGCTGAATGGAGACCCAGTATCTTTGGATTATCGATTTTGTTGATTTTGTTGGTTAGACCTCAGGGCATTTTGCGCTTTAGGCTTTCCACAATAAAAGACAAGGGGTCATTTCTACATGAATGATTCAAACAAACAAAAACTGCTTGTCATTGAAAGTTTGGCAAAAAACTTTGGTGGCATTCATGCAATCAAAAACTTCAATTTGGAAGTTTATTCTGGTGATTTGATTGGCATCATCGGCCCCAATGGGGCAGGAAAAACAGCCTTGCTCAACACCATTACCGGTTTTTATCGTGCAAGCTCTGGGAAGGTAATTTTTAACGAAACTGACATTACCTATCACCCCATTCACAAGATTGCTCTTTTGGGTATGGGTCGAACCTTTCAAAATATTCGACTATTCAAACGAATGAGTGTCATAGAGAATGTGATGGTGGCTAGAAAAAATTATTTCGAAAATCCAATTCAATTTTTATTCAATCGCGCTCAACATCTCGAACAATTAGATCAATCCATGGATTGCTTGTCGATGCTAAAGCTTGCAGACAAAGCCAATCAAAGCGCTGCTTCTCTGTCATATGGTGATGCCAGGCGATTGGAAATAGCCAGAGCCTTGGCTGGAATGCCCAAAATGTTACTTCTTGATGAGCCAGCTGCTGGGATGAATGAAACCGAAACTAAGCAATTGATTGAAGATATCCAAATCATTCGATCCAAAGTTGATTCAGTTGTGTTGATTGAACACGATATGAACTTGATTCGCTCGCTCTGCGATCGGGTTGTAGCCATGGACTTTGGTCAAAAAATTTGTGAAGGTTCTGCCCAAGAGGTACTGAGCCACCCAGAGGTCATGAGCGCTTATCTTGGCGTGGACGAAGATGAGGGCAATTTTTCATGACTCTAGATCGCCCCGTTGTGCTCTGCGTTCATGAAATTGAGGCCGGTTATGGTCCCATCAAAGCCTTGCGTGGGTTGAGTTTTGATATCCGAGAAGGGGAGACGGTTGCTATCATTGGCGCAAACGGAGCGGGTAAGTCAAGCTTAATGCGGGCCTTATCTGCCATGTTACCCATTTCGACGGGAAAAGCTCAATTTTTAAATTTTGACATCCGCCGTACGACCACACATGAGTTGACCAGGAATGGACTTTTGCACATTCCAGAGGGCAGGGGAACCCTTCAGAGTTTGAGTGTGATTGATCATTTAAGAATGGCTTGGGATATTCAAATTGAAGCTCAAGCCTTTGAAAATTCTTTAATCAAAGTCTTTGATACTTTTCCTCGATTGAAAGAGCGATCGAATCAACTAGCGGGACTTCTCTCGGGAGGAGAGCAGCAAATGTTGGCAATTGCCCGAGCCTTAATTGTGCAGCCTAAATTGCTCCTACTTGATGAGCCTTCGATGGGGTTGTCTCCTAAGTACACAAGTGAAGTCTTCAAGGTGATTCAGAAAATGAAGGATGATGGTATGACCATTGTCTTGGTCGAACAAAACGCCAAACGCGCTTTGGCTTTAGCCGATCGAGCCATTGTGATGGCCCATGGGGAGTTTATCCTGAGGGGTTCAGCACAAGAGATTGCCCAAAACCCCCATGTTATTGAGAGCTATTTGGGTGAGGGTGTTAACTCGGCATGAATGTGAAATTTTGAAGATTGTATTTTTAAAGGAGTCAACGATGAGAAAAACAAAGAGAATATTTCTTAAATCTTTTCTGATAACCTCAGTTTTTGCAGTGTGCTCGAGCATTGGATTTGCGCAATCCAAGCCGCCTATCAAGCTTGGCGCGATCACGGCTCTGACAGGTCCATTTGCTGGTTACGGCAAGATTCAAGAGATGCACTTGAAATTGGCCATTGAGGACATCAATGCAAAAGGTGGTGTGAACGGGAGTATGTTGCAATTGGATGTTGGGGACGCTCAAGCTGACCCCGCTCAAAGTGTTACCCTCTTTAGGAAATTTGAGGGGGAGGGATATTTTGGCGTCGTTGGCCCACTTACTGGAACACAATGGGAAACTGTGAGTGCTCTGGCCAATCAGATCAACATGCCTGCTATTAGTGTTAATGCAACAAAACCAGGTATTACGATCAAACCTTGGACGATCCGTCTACACCCCGCAGACGATACTTTAATGCCAGACGGTGTCAAAGACTTTTTGAAAGCATATCCAAAAGTCAAAAAAGTAGTGATCGTGGCGGATGTTCGAGAGGCTTCAAGTAAAGCCAGTGCAGATGCATATGCTGCATTGGCCAAGCAAAATGGCTTGGAGGTCTTGGATACTGTTGAATTTTCATCGAAAGCAACTGATTTATCAGCTGCTGTGATTCAAATCAAAGGCGAAAATCCGGATGCAATTTTCTCCGCAGCTTTTCCACCCCAAGCCATGCTGTTGGCAAAGGACATGAACACACAGGGTGTGAAGGTGCCAGTTCTGAACACTTCAATTCTTTGGGCAGGACCTTTCATCAATATGGTTGGAGAGTTGGGGCGCAATTGGCATGTCATTGGTTTTTCTACCAACGACGCCTCTCCTGAAGGCTACAGCGATCCGGTACTTTATTCAAGTATTGTTAAACGCATTTTGGCCAAAGCAGATCCTACATTGGGTGTCCCTCCCAATATGTCCAATTGGGCCATGGGCTATGATGCCATCATGCTATATGTGGACATCATGAAAAGAAATGGCATTGACGGTAAAACCGACCCTAAAAAAGCTCGTGAAATCATTAAAAATGAGTTTTTAAAACTCAAAACCTTCAGTGGTGTATTCAAATACAACATGCGAGATACCGGTGACTCTAATTTACCAGCGACAGTGCTCATTGCTGACGTAGATCATAAAGTGTGGCGATTCTTGAAGCCGTCAAAGTAATTCGAAACACAGTTCAAAAAAGTCTCTGTTCTTACAGAGACTTTTTTTTGTCCAGTTTCAGCCTGCGAAAGCCTAAAATGAATTATCCTGAGGATCGTTTGGGTATTTCATCAGTAAATTTCGACTGCACTCCTTTGCAATTGAGATGGAATCAACATCATTTTTTAGAAAATCAACATGTCCAATTTCCAATTTCAAATTAATCGTTCCAATGGCGTCGCCTACATCGATTTCAATCGGCCCGAGGAAGGCAATGCTTTGACAAGGTCCATGATGTTTGAGCTTGCACGTGTTTTGCGCGTTGAGGGCTCTGATCCAAACAATCGATTGGTCGTTTTGGAGGCTAGGGGTGATTTTTTTTGCAAGGGACGTGACGGCAAGGGGGAGTCTCGAGCAGGTATGACGCCTTATGAAATTCGTCTCAACATGATGGGCGCTGTATTAGATGTATACAAAGCTCTGGCTGATGTTGCCGTTCCTGTGATTGCAAAAGTTCATGCCCAAGCCGTTGGATTTGGTGCTGCAGTGGCTGTTGCTTGCGACATTACTCTGGCAAGCGATGCGGCTGTGTTTTCATTTCCAGAAATCGAGCACGACATACCTCCTACCATGGCCATGTGTGCAGCACTCGGAAAGATTCCTGCTAAAGCATTGTCTTTCCTGATTTATTCTGCAGAAGAGGTGGATGCCTCTCAAGTTGTCTCGCTTGGGATTGCCAGTAAAGTATTTCAGCACCAAAGCTTCGATGGTGAATGTCAAAAATTTATTGATAAATTGTCTCAAAAACCCAGGCTTGTCCTTGAGACCATTAAGAGATACCAAGACAAGGCCAGCCACTTGACACCCGATATGGCCTCTGAATACGCGGGTACTTTACTGGCTCTCGTCAGGTCTTGAATTGCAGTCCATCAATCAAGAATTGTTAATACAACTAGGCCGTTGCAAACTTTGCGGGTGTTTTGGGCCAAGTCAGAGCTGAGATGCATTGAGACACGCCAGCAACCAGCCCAACAGTAACGCCGATTTCGATGGCGAAGTTGTATGAGCCCCAATGATCAAAGATCAAGCCGCCTCCCAAAGCGCCTAAAAAGCTACCCAATTGATGACTCATGAATGCCAGCCCAGATAGCATGGCTTGCCACTTGAGACCAAAGGTCTCGATGATGGCGCCTGTGACCAGTGGTGCAACCCCAAGCCATAAAAAACCCATGAATGCAGCAAAAAATAAAGTATTGGTGGGAGTGGGGCTCACATAGAAGAAGGCTGCAAGTCCAAGCGAGCGCAAGATGTAGATGCCTCCTAGCAACAGCATTTTGTTGTAACGCCCTCCAGCCCATCCAAAAAATAAGCTGCCCAAGGCATTGAATCCTCCGATCATTCCAAGCGCTTTAGCGCTTAGCATGGGATCCATGCCACAGATGGCCAAATATGTGGGTAAATGCGTGGTTAAAAAAACCAATTGCATACCGCACACAAAATACGCAATTGTCATGACCAAGAAGGGGGGGTGCATCAATGCACTCTTGATGACCACGGTGGGCTTCATGGTGTCAAAGCCTGCTTGAGGTTTGAGCTTGATGTCATCAACACGTCCAGCCATCCACGCACATGGAAGCATGACCAAACTCAGTGCAATGAAGCCATAAACACCAAAACGCCAACCAAACTCCTGTGATAAGGACTGACCAATGGGAGCCGCGATCATGGCGCCCAAAGATCCAATGCTCGACACCAGCCCCAAAATGGTGCTTCGGATCTCCAATGGCGCGCCCTTGGTGGAGACCGCCAAGGCCATGGCCGAGCCCGTGCAGGCCAAGGAGAACCCAATCATGAATCCAGCGCCCAAGGTGACCATCGTGATGTGGTGAGCAGTGGCCAGCATCATCAATCCCAAGCTATAAATGACTGCTCCCAAGAGCATTAATTTTCTAAAGCCAAATTGCCCAGCCCAGGCGCCTACCAAGGGTTGAAGAAAGCCCCAGCTCAAGTTTTGAATGGCAATGGCCATTGTGAACTCTGACACGGTGATTCCAATATCTTTGGTGAGATCGGGCATGAAGACGCCCAAACTTTGTCTCATGCCCATGCTCATGCTAAGCATGATCGATGCACCAAGAAGTACTGGGAGGTTGATGGATTTTAAATTTTTGATATACATAAACAATGGCAATCTAATCCTTTATTTTAGTTGTGATCTAAAAAGCTTGCACACGGTCTTTAACTCGGGTAAACCATGTGTGTCGCAATTGATTGAATCTTCATAATTGGTTTGCATTGGTTTAGAGTTAATGTTTTCATTTAACGATTCGAATTCACATCATGTCCAGTTCACCCAAGTCCAAGAGAAAAGTCATCATCACTTGTGCCGTCACGGGCTCTATCCATACCCCCACGATGTCGCCTTATCTACCTGTGACACCCAAGGAAATTGCTGATGCCGCAGTGGGTGCTGCCAATGCTGGAGCGGCCATAGTTCATTTGCATGCCAGAGATCCCATCACGGGTGCTCCCACTCAGGACTTGAAATATTTCAAAGAATTTGCGCCTGATATTAAATCTCGCTCTGACGTGGTCATCAACTTCACAACCGGTGGGGCGTCTACGATGAGCATTGAGGAGCGACTCGAGCCCGCTTTGAAGTTAAAGCCTGAGGTAGCTTCTTTGAACATGGGAAGCATGAATTTTGGATTACACCCCATGGTAGAGAGGTACAAGAATTGGAAGTTCGATTGGGAGGAGCCCTATCTTAAAAATTCTGAGGACCGTATTTTTAAAAATACATTCAAGGACATTTCATACATATTGCAGTCGTGCAGTGCAAACAACACTCGATTTGAAATCGAGTGTTACGACATAGGACACTTGTACACTGCAGCCCATTTCTTGGACCGAATGATGGTCAAGCCCCCCTTGTTTATCCAATCGGTGTTTGGGATTTTGGGTGGCATTGGTGCGCATCCTGAGCACATCATGCAAATGAAGCAAACAGCCGATCGACTATTTGGAGACGATTATGTTTGGTCGGTTTTGGGAGCAGGGCGAAACCAAATACCCACAGCCAACATGTCTGTGATCCTTGGCGGCAATGCCAGAGTGGGGTTGGAGGACTCACTCTGGGATGGTCCGGGTACCTTGGCCCAAACCAATGCTGCCCAAGTCACCCGTATTCGATCCATTATTGAGTCGTTGTCCCTTGAGATAGCAACACCACAGGAGGCGCGTGAAATTTTGATGCTCAAGGGGTCTGAGAATGTTGGTTTTTGAGGCCTCACTCTGACTTGATACCCAGTACACGATGTTCAGCTGTGGACATTTGGGGGGCTTGGTTGAAGTGTTGAGTCACCTCAGGTTTGGCTTTAATGCTTTATCAAACCCCTGTGTTTTAAGCTGTTTATATTGATCGCACAGTTTTTTGAATATCGAATGCTCATGGCGGCGGTAAATACAGGGTTATGCATCAACAAAATCTAAAAATTATTTTTTTGTAGACCAGGATTTTTCAGGAACGTTTTTCAAGCAGAAAATAATGGGTTTTGACTTTCACTCCACACGCTCAATCCTTGTCGAGAGGGGGGGAGCCAAGAAGCTAGCCAAAATGATTGCCGATAGGGGGGGGAAGTCTGCGTTAATCGTTACTGATCCAGGCGTCTTATCCGCTGGTTTACTGGATAAAGTGATACCCCAGTTTACAGAGATGGGTTTGCAATTGCGTATTTTTTCTGATGTGCAGGCCGACCCACCCGTTTCAGTTATAGATGATGCGGTGAAGGTCGCTCAAGATTCAAAAGTAGACTACATTGTAGGATTCGGTGGCGGAAGCTCAATGGATGTGGCTAAATTAGTTGCTTTATTGGCTAGCGGCAAAGAAAAATTAGCAGATGTCTATGGCGTAGGTTTTGCCAAGGGACCAAGGCTACCCTTGATTTTGGTTCCAACGACAGCAGGAACAGGATCTGAGGTGACAAGCATTTCCATTGTGACTGTGAGCGAGAGTGAGAAAAAGGGAGTGGTTTCACCCCAATTGCTTCCAGATGTTGCATTGCTTGATGCTGAATTAACACTAGGTCTTCCCTCCCATGTAACCGCTGCGACCGGCATAGATGCGATGGTCCACGCCATAGAAGCCTTTACAACCAAGAGGTTAAAAAATCCAGTCTCAGATTGCTTGGCAAAGGAGGCTTTGCGCTTATTGGCAGGTCATCTGCATAGGGTGGTCAATGTCTGCAATGACATTGAAGCGCGTGAAAACATGTTGCTGGGTGCTTGCCTTGCTGGCATGGCTTTTAACAATGCACCAGTGGCTGGCGTTCATGCATTGGCTTATCCAATCGGTGCAAGGTTTCATGTTCCACATGGCTTATCAAATTCCTTGATGCTCGGGCCAGTGATGCGTTTTAATTTGGAGGCTGCTCATGCCATGTATGCTGAGTTGGGGCAAATCATCAAGCCAGGATTACAGGGCTCCACTCTTGAGCAAGCTACTCAACTGGTCGATTATCTTGGCAGTCTTGCCGGCGTGCTGGGATTGCCACAAAGATTGAATGAAGTCGGTATCACCGCGCAAGATGTTGATCAATTGGCATCAGATGCAATGCTTCAGACCAGGCTTTTACAAAACAGTCCGCGTGAAATTGGACTCAAGGATGCCGCTGATCTTTATCGAGAGGCCTTATGAGTGATCAAAAATCACTTCCACCCAAGCGTTCAGATTTTGTAGTCTTTGAAAAAATTCATTCTAGGTGGATGGACAACGATGTGTATGGCCATATCAACAATGTGGTGTACTACTCATTTTTCGATACAGCAGTTAATCGATATTTAATTGAACAAAATGGCTTGGACATTTCAAAAAGTCAATCTTTAGGTTTCGTGATTGAAACACAATGTAGATTTTTCTCACCCATTGTTTATCCGGACTTGATTCATGTCGGTTTGAAAGTGATTCATTTAGGCAATAGCAGCGTTAAATATGATGTTGCAGTTTTCAAAAATAATGATGATATTGCTTCAGCTTCTGGTTATTTTGTCCATGTTTATGTGGACCGAAATTCCAGTAAACCGACACCAATTCCACAAAATGTCAGAGAAATATTGCTCAAATTGATGGTGTGAATAATGGTGTTATTGAATGGCCTTGCGCTCGGTCTCGCTTGAGATTGCTGTACCCCATGTGGCTCTACAATGATTGATGGTCAATGGGTCTGAGAGCTTTGGCTTTTCAGGTCTCATTCTGGCGTGATACCAACCTCTTTGACCACCCTAGACCACTTGGCAGTTTCTTGATTCAAATACTGTGCAAATTCTGACTGTGACATTTGTACAGTATCAACGGCTTCAGCTTGAAATCGTTTGACCGTCTCAGGTGAGTTTTGAATGGCAGAGAGTTCTTTGTGGAGTTTATCCAGTGCAAATTTTGGTGTTCCCGCTGGTGCCACAATGCCCCACCAATTGACCGCTTCGTAGCCAGGCACACCCGACTCAGCGATGGTGGGTACATCGGGAAGTGTAGGTGTACGTTTGGAGCCACCTACGGCTAAAGCTCTCAATTTGCCAGCCTTGATTTGGGGTAGCGTTTGAACAAGTGCACCCATGATCAATTGTGTGTTGCCAGCCATCACATCAAGCATCGCAGGTCCACCCCCTTTGAATGGGATGTGGGTGATGTTGATTTTTGCCATGCTTGTAAAGAGGGCACTGCTCAAATGCTGGAAACTTCCTACTCCTGCAGAGGCGTAATTGAGAGCACCAGGTTGTGCCTTGGCAGCATCTAAGATGTCTTTGACTGAGTGATAGGGGGAGTTGGGTGCAACAGCCAAAACATTGGGCCCTGCTGCCAAGATCGCAACAGGCACAAAGGATTTGCTTTGGTCAAAGTTGAGTTTATAAAGTGAGGGGTTGGCCGCAAAGGCTGAGGAAATGAACAACAGGGTATAGCCATCTGGTTC
>CAIKYO010000017.1 GCA_903831655.1 uncultured Burkholderiales bacterium | reverse complement strand
TTGGAGTGCTTGAGCATAAGTGATCTTTTGCCAATCCCCCAATTGACCACTTTCCAAAACTTTTCGTTGAGCAAGAATGGTCTCATTAGGCTTGATTTTGGCCCAATGCATGAATCGCTCAGTGATGGTTTTTGCGTAAGGTTCGAGCTCTTGATCGGCTTCTAAGTAAGTAACTCCTTGATCGTTGAGACGGAATTTGACTTTATCAATGCCAAATTTAAGGGATCTGTATTTGATTTCACTCACACTTGTCTCCAATATGTCTTGCCTAATCAGGCTTGAACCTTGGCCGCATGGCCTTCTAAAAAATCACGTACTCTTTTTTTCGCCTCAGGGGCAGATTGAGTGATTGAAGACATCAAGGCCTCAGTTAAAAAACCATGATCAGAGGCTTGTTCTGCAATTCTTGGAAGTGCGTGCATCAAAGCATAGTTTGTGAGTGGTGCGTTGCTTGCAATTCTTTTTGCCAGCTCTAGTGCCTTGTCCAGAGAACTTCCTGTTGGAACAATGTACTGTGATAGCCCCACTCGTTCTCCTTCTTGGGCTTTGTAAACTCTTCCAGTCATCATCATGTCCATCATTCTTGAGACACCAATGAGTTTGGGAATGCGCACGGATCCACCTCCGCCAACAAAGATTCCTCGTGTCCCTTCGGGAAGAGCAAAAAAGGTTGACTCATCCGCAACCCTGATGTGACAAGCACTTGCAAGCTCAAGTCCGCCACCTACAACAGCTCCATGAAGTGCTGCAATCACAGGCACGGGGCCGTATTGCAAACGATCTAGGGCTGTATGCCACGATCTTGAGTGGAACATACCCTCAGGTGCATCGCGCTCCTTGATTTCACTCAGATCAAGTCCTGCACAAAAGTGATCGCCCGAACCGTACACAATAGCTACTTTGGCTTGTTTAGGTAAATTTTCAAATATTTGCCTGATCGAATCAACCAATTCATCGTTTAAAGCATTTCTTTTACTAGCTCTGTTGAGTTTGATCATTGCAATTTCATCTTGCAATTGGAAGTCGATGTCTGAGGATAAGTTCATGGAAATAAAGTATTTGGTTTGTAATGTTTATAGTTATAAAATATAATCGAATTAATCTGAGTCGGTATGCCTAAAACCTAAGTATTTACCCTAAATTTGGAGACAAACATGGACTACAAGAATCTTGTTGCAATTGACATTCACACACATGCGGAGGTGAGTTGTCGCAACCCCTTTGATAACTATGCAGAGGAATATGAGCGTGCTGCTGATAAGTATTTTGGCAGCAGCGGTCGACCTACCATAGCTGAAACCATTGCTCATTACAGGAGCATTAAGATGGGGTTGGTCATGTTTACGGTGGACAGCGAGGCTCAAATCGGAAAGTTGAGAATTCCGAACGAAGAAATCGCTCAAGCTGCGAAGGACAATAGCGACATGATGATTGCTTTTGCTAGCATTGATCCTCACAAGGGAAAGATGGGCGCTCGTGAGGCTGAAAGATTGATCAAAGAGGAGGGTATTAAAGGATTCAAGTTTCACCCCACAGTTCAAGGCTTTCACCCTTACAACAAAATGGCTTGGCCTATCTACGAGGTGATTAATCATTACCAATTACCTGCCATTTTTCACACAGGCCATAGTGGAATAGGCAGTGGCATGCGATGCGGTGGAGGTTTGAGGCTTGAGTACAGCAACCCCATGCACTTAGACGACGTTGCGATCGATTTTCCAGATATGCAAATTGTGATGGCTCATCCCAGCTTTCCCTGGCAAGATGAGGCTTTGAGCGTTGCAACTCATAAACCAAACGTTTGGATTGATTTATCGGGATGGAGCCCAAAATACTTCCCCAAACAACTGATTCAGTATGCCAATACCTTATTAAAGGACAGGGTATTGTTTGGTAGCGATTATCCCCTGATCACCCCTGAGCGCTGGATGAAGGACTTTGAGGTTGCTGGTTTTAAACCTGAGGTGATGCCTGGAATATTGAAAGATAACGCGGTCAGACTGCTGAAATTGGCCTAAGACGTCTAGCGTTAACCTTTATTTAATACGATTGACTCAATTCATGATTACCATGTAACTTTTCAGTTTTATTAAATTCACCGAGCGACGCGATGACTCAAACAATCAAAAAAACTATTGCAATCTTACTTTTAAATGTTTTTTTTGGCCTTGTTCTTCAATGCATGGGTAGTATTGCAATTGCAAAGGAGATGATTGATCGAAAGCCTTTGGTCATTTTGATCAGCATCGACGGATTCAAACCAAGTTATCTTGATAGAGGAATCACACCCAATTTAAAGTTATTTGCTTCTCAAGGAGTCATTGCTGATGGAATGATCTCTGTATTCCCGTCTATTACTTTTCCCAATCATGTAAGCTTGGTCACTGGACAGTTTCCGGAGCATCATGGCATTGTCAACAATGTGATGTTCGACGACACAATACCTGATCAATTGTTCACACTTTCCTCTAGACAAGCAGTTCAAAATCCTGCGTGGTGGAATCAAGCCAATCCCATTTGGAATACCCTAGCTAGACAAGGGAAAATCTCTTCAACTCTATTTTGGCCAGGCAGTGAGGCCTTAATTCAAGGTAGACAACCCAGAGATTGGTTGGATTTTGATGGTTCAATGTCATCTTCCATTAGAAGTGAAAAATTGCTTTCTTGGTTGTCTGATTCGTCAAAGGAGAGAGCAGATTTCGCAACACTTTATTTCAATGAAGTCGATACCCAAGGCCATCATTACGGTCCTGAAAGTAAAGAGGTCAATGTTGCCATCTCTTCTGTTGATCAGGCATTGGGGGAGTTGCGTTTAGGATTGGAAAAATTGGGAATCTTAGACCGTGTCACCTTCGTGATCACATCTGATCATGGAATGGCAACTGTGCCCGACGAAAATGTTATCAACGTATTGCCCATTCTTGAGAAAAACGTAACATTCAAAATGCAGTGGTATGGACCCATTGCTGGATTCGCCAACGAAGGTAAAAGCAACGAAGCTGATTTCTTGAATCAGTTGTCAAAAGTTGAACACATGTCTTGCTGGTCAAAGACAAAACCTCCAGCAGGTAATCACTTCAATCACAACAATCGAATTCCTGATATTCTCTGTTTAGCTGATACAGGCTGGACCATTACCAACGATCCTTCTAGAAAGGTATTGCGTGGCCAACACGGCTTTGATCCAAATAACAAAGATATGCATGCTTTGTTCATTGCTTCAGGTTTTCAAATTCCGAATAAAAAAATTGGACTGATCAAAAATATAGATGTTTACAACTTTCTATGTAAGCTTCTGCAAGTCAAACCCGATGCCAACGATGGTTCAAGTGACTTGAGCGATATCATCCTAAATTAGTTCTGTGAAATAAGTTTGCACCATTTAGGTGCAATAC
>CAIKYO010000016.1 GCA_903831655.1 uncultured Burkholderiales bacterium | reverse complement strand
GGCGTACATCACTGGGTTTTTGAGATCGCGCGATTTTGATTCTCATCAAGAGGATTTGGCACTGGGGTTGGTTTTGAGTTTATTCACTCAAAAAGGTCTTGCAAAGGTTCAAAAGATTGCAGAGGGTAAAAGCCATCATGAACGCAGTTCAAGTGTGAATCACTTTTTAGATCATTATGTTCAATACCGGCAGACAATTGAGCGCGTGATTTCCTTTTTACAGGGTCGTGATGCAACGCTTTGTCACCGCATCAATACCCGAGAGTTTTTGCCTGAGGGACCTCGTTTTTGGGCGATGCACGATTATGACGGTGCAGAGTCTGCTGACTCACTGGCATGGGCCTTCGGCTCTTTAGGTTCGCATGACCGTGCAAGGCATTTGGCTACGCTTTATTTGAACGATTTATCTGATGTTTTGCGTGATGCAGTTGACCCACGATTTGAATTTGTTCGCTATGCAGAATCTTTGGCCAGTAGTCAGGCAAGCTTTGATCCCTTATCCAGTGCCTTGTCAGCCCCAGATACGCTCTTGGATCTTGAATTGAAGGATCTGACTCTTGGTGCCATTCAAAAACATTCGCCTGCTCTGGTCGTGTTGTCTGTCCCATTCCCAGGTGCAGTCTATGCGGCACTGCGAATAGCTCAGACCGTGAAATCAGTTCATCCTGAAATCAAAATTGCTTTAGGTGGAGGGTATGTCAATACAGAATTGCGTGAACTGAGCGATCCCAGGATATTCGATTATGTAGACTTCATCGGTTTGGATTCTGGCGAGAGGCCACTGTTGGCAATCATTGATCATTTAAAGGGAAAGCGATCCCAAGAGCGTTTGGTTCGAACCTTTATTCGCAATCCAAAAAATCAGGTCCAGTTGATGAATTGGCCAGAACCAGACATACCCTTTGAGGAGGTGGGAACTGCAACTTGGGATGGATTGCCACTTGATTCCTATTTGTCATTGCTGGACATGCTCAATCCGATGCATCGACTTTGGAGTGATGGGAGGTGGAACAAATTAACGGTCGCCCACGGGTGCTATTGGAAAAAATGCAGTTTTTGCGATGTTAGTCTCGACTATATTTCGCGCTATGAGACTGCTTCTGCGAGTTTGTTAGTGGATCGAATTGAGGCCATCGTTGCGGAAACTGGGCAAACTGGTTTTCATTTTGTTGATGAGGCCGCACCCCCAAAAATGTTGAAGGCTCTTGCTCTTGAGTTGCTTCAAAGAAACGTGCATATTACTTGGTGGGGAAACATTCGGTTTGAAAAGACCTTTACTCCTGAACTTGCTCTGCTGTTGGCCAAAAGTGGTTGTATCGCCGTCTCTGGAGGTTTGGAGGTGGCTTCTGATCGATTGCTTGCGCTGATGAAGAAAGGTGTTTCGGTTGAACAAGTGGCCCAAGTTACCAAGGGCTTTGCAGATGCCGGAATTTTGGTTCATGCTTATTTAATGTACGGCTTTCCTACACAGAGTTTGCAAGAAACCGTTGATGCTTTGGAGTACGTTAGACAGCTGTTTGTGAATGGATGCATACACAGTGGATTTTTTCATCGATTTACCTGCACGGTTCATTCTCCAGTTGGTAAGGATCCAAAAGCCTACGGGGTCACCCTGGGTGAGTTGCCTGCACTTGGTTTTGCGAAAAACGACATCGCATTTTTTGACCCAAGTGGAGTTGATCATGAACTTTTGGGTTTGGGGCTTAAAAAAGCCATCTACAACTACATGCATGGCCTGGGTTTTGAGGACGACGTACGTGTCTGGTTTGAGTCTTACCCAAGCAAAGTTCCAAAATCTACAGTTCCCAGGCGAATGATCGAGCGTTCGCTCAGCGCGCAATAGATTACTTGTTCAATAGCAGTTCATCAAGGCAGCTTTTTATCGCAAATGAAGCTGATTTTGACATCTTGCAATTTGTTTATATATGTACTATACTGGTACGCATATGAACTTTATTCCCGTTATCAGAGAGCTAGCAAGAACCTTTCAAGCTTTTGAAAGTTATTCTTCTCCGCACATTCGTTCGATGGGATTGACGCCGGTTCAATTTGATGTCATTGCAACGTTGGCCAATCAAGAGCCGATGACTTTTAAAGAGTTGGGGGAGAAAACCTTGATCTCCAAAAGTTCACTGACCGGTGTAGTTGAGCGCATGCTTCAAAAAGGCTTTGTGTCTTGTGCAGACAATGAGCTAGATGCAAGAAGTCAGAAGCTTCAATTGACAACCAAAGGTCAGAGAATTTTTGAAAAGGTCTTTCCCTCACACCTAAGCTACTTGCAAGTTGCTTTTGATCAGCTGACGCAAGAGGAGCTTCAAGAGATTGAGAAATCCCTTCAATCTCTTCATTCGATATTTATTAACCCCCAAAAGGAATCATCATGAGCCCCAACGTCCCACAAAAATCCCCATATGCAGTAGACGTCAAAGCAGGTGAGAGCTACTACTGGTGCTCTTGTGGTCAAAGCAAAACACAACCCTTTTGTGATGGAAGTCATAAGTCTACAGATTTCAAACCCGTTGCATTTACTGCAGAAAAATCTGAAACAGTTTATTTATGTGGTTGTAAGCACAGCACCAACGGTGCTTTTTGTGATGGTTCACACAAAGCCCTTTGATGTATTGTTGTGAGTGCTTAAATTAAGAAGATTTTGATCGTGACAGTGTTTGCTTGATTCAAATCCTATCAAGTCCACTATCATTTTTTAAATAAAGATAACGACTATGCAAGATTCCACTCATCCGGTGAAAACAGATTCTTCAATACGCATGCCAACTTGGTTTATTCCTCATGGTGGTGGACCTTGTTTTTTTATGGATTGGAATCCTGCTGATGCTTGGCTCAAGATGGCAAATTTTCTCAAAGGCTTGTCCTCAAGTTTGCCGCAAACGCCAAAAGCCATTGTGGTGGTTTCTGCCCATTGGCTCGAATCCACAGTAAGTGTGACTGGAGCTTCGAGCCCAGAGCTGATTTACGATTACTACGGATTTCCGGCACACACCTATGAGCTTAAATACCCCGCTCCAGGAAATCCTGCTTTAGCGAGTGATATCGTCCATGCTTTGGAGCGAGCGAATATTCCTGCAAAAATTGACCCTACCCGAGGATTTGACCACGGCATGTTTATCCCCATGATGCTCATGTTTCCAAAGGCAAATATTCCAGTGATTCAATTGTCGCTCAATAGCAATTTGGATCCCTTGACTCAGATCGAGTTGGGTCAAGCTCTTGAGGGATTGCGCAACCAAGGTGTTCTAATCATTGGGAGTGGAATGAGTTTCCACAATATGCGAGGCTATGGAGATCCTCGTTATGCGCCAATTTCAGATGAATTTGATCTTTGGCTGACCCAGGCTGTTCAAGCCTCTCCTATAAAAAGACATGAAGCCCTTTTGAATTGGGATAAAGCTCCCTCGGCCAGACATTGCCATCCTCCAAGGCAGGAAGAGCATTTGTTACCCCTCATGGTTGCAGTGGGCGCAGCTCATGGCGAACCTGGAATTAAAGTGTTTTCAGATCGAGTCATGGAGACTACACTTTCAGCCTTTGTTTTTGGTTGATGGGTACTTAAAGCATCTCGTTTAACGAATTTTCCTCCAACTTGAGGACAACCTTATCCACAATTTGAAATGGGTTTTGATTTTTAGAGTTGCAAGGTAAGATATTGCTTTTGCATGTGACTTTTAACCCCATTGAACCCATGGCAGAACCCTTAACTCTCCAGCCCTTTAACCATGGAATTGGTGTTTTTGATTCAGGAGTTGGCGGGTTGTCGGTACTCAAAGCCATACGGGCAGCTCTACCACATGAGGACTTGATATACGTTGCGGATTCATTATTTGCTCCCTATGGGGATAAATCTCATGCCTACATCACCCAAAGAACTTTGGAGTTGGGGGGGTGGTTGGAGGGCTTGGGTGTTCGAGCCCTGACTTTGGCATGCAATACGGCAACAGGCGTTGCAGTTAAAGCTCTTCGTGATCGGACTCGATTGCCGGTCGTGGCCATCGAGCCTGCCATCAAACCAGCTGTGACGTTGACTCGGACGGGCGTGATTGGTGTGCTTGCGACTCAACAAACCGTTTTAAGCGAAAACGTCATCGCATTGTGCAAACTTCATGGACAAGGAAAACAGATCCTTTTGCAAGCTTGTCCTGGGTGGGTGGAATTGGTCGAACAGGGTGAATTGCATGGCGCCAAGACCCTGTCACTCTTGAGACATTACATTGATCCCTTGGTGGATCAGGGGGCAGACACTTTGGTCTTGGGTTGTACTCATTATCCTTTTCTACAACCCAGTATTGAGAAAATCTACGGCAGTGAATTAAAGTTACTCGATCCAGCGCAGGCTGTAGCCAAAGAATTGGTTCGTCGATTGGATCAGTTAAAACTTGAAACGACTTCAAAAGACACAAAAAATCCTCTTGATTCTTCCAAATTAGGTCGTACGAGATTGGTGACGACAGGAGATCCAGTCCAAGCTGGTCATGTGATGTCTCAATTGTGGGGTGAGTCCATCGTTGTAGAGCACCTTGACATTTGGGGCTGAGTAAGTTGTATAAAAACACGTTATCCGCTAATGAGAGAAGCGCATGGTTTGGACTTTTAAAAAGAGATCCGCATGAGCACAAATCACAAGCCGGTCGCTTGACCATTTTAGGTGGAAACACCGGCATGTTAGGGGCCCCATTCTTGGCCGCTCGTACAGCACTTTTTGCAGGAGCTGGATGGGTAGTTGTGGGACTGCTCGCTTCAAACTCCCCACCGTTCGATCCTCAACATCCTGAGCTGATGTGTTTCAATTCAAAACTCAATGTTGAAGATATTAAATCTCACCTCTCAAACTCTCAAACAGTTTGCATTGGCCCTGGACTTGGTCAAGATGATCATGCCAGAGAGTGGCTTGAATTTGTTTTATCCTTAAAAGTAAGATTGGTGTTGGATGCAGATGCCTTGAATCTGATTGCCAAGGACCATCGTCTAAGATCTCTACTGTGTGAGAGGGGAGATCCTTGCCAAACCGTCATCACGCCGCATCCAGGAGAGGCGGCTCGATTATTACAGGTTGATACTCAATTGATTCAACAAGATCGATTGTCATGTGCACAGCAATTGAGTCAAATTCTTTCTTGTTTGGTTGTACTCAAAGGGAGTGGAACATGGTGTGTTGCCCCACAAGACCTTGGGTTTAGTCCTATTCAATGTCTAAATGGAAATGCTGGCATGGGTAGTGCTGGAATGGGAGATGCACTCACAGGGCTTTTGGGGGCTTTGAGCGCACAAGGAGTGGCCCACAACTTAAGTTTGTGGCAAGCCTGTGTTTTGGCTGTTGAATTGCATGCACGTGCTGGTGATGTACTATCAAGGCTGGAGTTGGGTGAGCCTTTTGAATCAGCCATCAATCATGTGCAAAGCGCTCTAGGGAGCTTGCCAGCGCCTGCTTTGATAGGACTACACGCCTTTGAGCTAGCTCCAATCATTAGAAGAATACTTCATACCACTTTGAATGCTCACTAAAAGCATTTTTAGGAAAAATATAAAGATACCTCAAGGAGCTACTGATGCTCCTTCGATTCGGTTATCAAGCAATGATTGAGATACCATTCCAGAGTCCTTCATTCGCTTGATGAACTGACGCATGTACTGCTGAGCCAATTCGCCTCGTTTTTTGGGTATACCCATTGCCTGTTCAATGACCATGAAGCGTCCAGGTAGCAGGCGCAAATGATCAAAACGTTTCATATCAGCTTCAAGCTGTTGCTTGACGCCAGCAGCAACATCCAAGTTTTGATCAACGAAAAGATCTACAACCGCTGGTGATGTGGGAGCGCGAAGCAGAGTCGCGTGTTTGATTTCCCGTGACAAGAATAAGTCATAGGCGGAACCTTTTCCCACTGCGATGGTTGTGTTTGTTCGATCAACTTCGTCATTGTCTTTGATTGGAGAACTCTCTCGAACCAGGTAGCTTCCCTCAATCAATACATAAGGATCCGTGAACAAAATTCCTTCTCCTCTTAAAGGGTCGATGGCAAAAAATCCTACATCTGCCTGATCGTCTTGCACTGCTTGGACGGACTTGCCTGCTGAGTCAAAAACGACCAGTTCTAATTCAAGATTTAGTTCCTTTGCCAGTGCTTTTGCTAGATCAATGGATACTCCAACTGGAGCACCAGTTTTGCTATCCTTGTTGGCCAAGATCGGATTGCCTAAATTGATGGAAGCTCTTAATTTACCGTTTTCTTTGGGAGCCAAAAGATTTGCAAATTGTTTAATATCTAAGGCTTGAGAGTGTGAGGTAGACATTTGGATGAAAGAAAAGAGGGTCAACAGAAATAAAAACTTTTTCATTTGGTTTACAGCTGGCGGGCTGATATTTCGAATATGTTGTTATCAACTTGTTAAAGTGTATTCGTTTAAGACGCATTGCGCTGGTGAGCTTGCATGGCGTTAACCCCAATATTTGATTCCCCTGTCACATCACTTAACGTTAATTTTTCAGCAGTTAGAACTTATTGAAAGCGCTAAATCACGTAAGATCATGAATTCCAAAGTCAAATCCATCTTAGGGATATGTCATGAATATTTCTCGCTTACTCAAAATAGGTTTAATGAGCTGTCTTGGAGCTATTTATTTTTCTGCTTTCTCCCAGACGTACCCTGCCAAAGCCATTCATATCATCATCGGTTTTCCTCCTGGAGG
>CAIKYO010000015.1 GCA_903831655.1 uncultured Burkholderiales bacterium | reverse complement strand
TGTAATTCTGTGACTTTGCAAAAATAAGAATTGTGTCGTGATTCTGTGGAAATTTTCTTTGAGCATTACTCATCTTTCCGTAACGCCAAACTATTTCATTTACAAAGTTATCTTGACCAAATATCTCATCAAGTATAAGTCGAACTTGTGCGCTCAAACGCCAATCAATGTGAACTGCAATTATTCCGTCTTCGGCAATTAGGTTGTGCAGATATTGAATTCGAGGGTAGATCATAGACAGGAAGCTATCCTTACCTCTTCCCCAAGTATCTCGAAATGCTACCTCTTCAATGACGGAAGGTTCTTTGGTGACCGTTTCGTCGCCAATTTCGATATCCATTGAGAAATCTGCTCCAACGTCAAATGGTGGATCAATGTAGACCAGCTTTAATCCACCCGCCTTCTCCAACTCGTTGCGCATTGGACCGTTCACGAGTGAAGATAAAATCAGCGAGTTGTCACCCCAAATTAACTTGTTGGTCCAGCCTCCACTTTGACGTCCAGTTGACTCACTCATAGAAAAGAGATCGAACTGTTGACTAGTCCCTTTTCGTGGCTCATCAATGTGCTCGATTGATTGGAATGGTAGAACACTGTTATCCATCAACGTCGATTTCCCAGGCCAAATTAGCTCAGTCTTCAAAGGATTGTCTGAGATTGATGGAATGTAGCGGGCAGGAACAGGCTTTCCGTCTCTGATCAAGTTTGCAATTAAGTCGCGCTCTTGTTGGGAGAGATCTTCAGCCACTTTAGCTCCTTAAAGTCTTCGGAAATACCTTTGCCGGAGTAATCATGGCAGAGATCACTGACAAGACCAAGAGCCTAAAACCACCATTAGGACATCAAAGAGGGTCTGCTCGGCGATATTTTTCTGCCGGTGATTATCTGGCCAGATACGAGGTGGCATAGAGCCAGAGTGCTTGGGAATCGGTGGTTTGAGTAGGAGAGAAAGGCTGGTCACTTAAGTCTGCTATCCGGAAATTGATCTCAAGTATTTCGAGAGGAGCACTTCATAGGTCCAGTGAATCCAAAACGCGATTTAAAAGGCGAACCCAGGGTTAGAGACTCCACGTCTATCCTAGATATAATCCACCAAAGATTCGTTGAAAAATAGCGGATTACTCGGTTTCCCTATTCTTGGCTTGATAGTCTCTTCGCATGAGCGATAGTGAGGCTGGTTCAAGCTGGATAGATTACTTCAACGCTTTCTTTGAAAGCGAAGAATGGGCCTCTCGGTTAAATTCTGAAAAACAACCTGAGTTAGAAATTTTTCTCATTGAAAGGCTGAGAAAATCTCCTGAATTCTCAACCGGCGCGGAAGAATTGTTTACTGCCGCTGCAAACCTAATTAGTGGCAAAGTTCCTAATCTAATTTCAAGTACTCCTTTGCCCGGCTTAAAAAGCTTTACTCCTCTCTCCCCTAAAGATGAGTTTGTGGTGGGTGAAGCTGCTCAATTGACCAGGCGCCTTTTGGAATTTAACGGCTATGAAATTTTAAATTTTGATCTACCTATTGGCGCGGTTGAAGAAACCGATAGTGGGTTTTCAACTAATGCATGGTCATACGGAGCAGTAACAAAATATGAAGACGATCCGATGGAGATTGACTTATTAAATGCGCGTGAAAATATTTCATACATCTCGGATCAGGATTTTGAATCTCTTTTTCAGGTTTCTCATGTTCATGCGAAAGCAATTAACGCCACGACAGAATTAATTACAAGTATCGAGAAAATCTTGCCTAGATTGCGAGAAGTTTTTGAGATAAATTGTTTTGCAAATCCAGGAGCCGGTTATCCTCATACCCGAGATCTTGTTCAGAAATATATAGGATCAAGTTGGACGTTCTTACGTGCTGTCGCTGCCCAATCTGATGCAATTGAAGATCATGAGTTAGCGATTTTGGCCACCGACGTTGAACCCTTTGTCAGATTGCATGTAGCAAGGAACACCAAAACCCCAATCAAAATATTGGAAACGCTCTTAAATGACGAAATCCAAGAAATTCGTCAAGAAGTTGCAAAGAATAATATCTCTTCGGTATCTGCTCTAGAATCGCTGAGCGAAGATTCTGATCCATATGTGAGGTTAGACGTAGCCCAAAATCCCCTAACACCTCATGCAATTCTTGAAGTCCTGTCGAAGGATCATGCAAATTACAATGGGAACTATTTTGTGCGACAAGCCGTCGCTTCCAACCCAAATTCGCGCGTGGAACTGCTGCAAGTACTAGCAAATGATCCCGATGCCAGAGTCCGCTGGAACGTAATTGGTAATCCGATATTCCCAACAATGCAATTAATACAATTCTTTAATGACTCGGAAGTATCTCAAACCGCCAAACAGACATATTGTTCGAGACTCGACGGGGATCCGCAAATTTTTAGAGAGATTTTGACTGATCAAAGCGAATCTCTAGTTTGGTATCAAAGCGCACTTGCGGCAAACCCAAATACTCCTTTAGATATTCTGGAGTCACTTGCGTCAATAGAAAATGACCTAGTTTGGCTAAAACTCAAAGAGAATCCTTCCTTGAGTGATGAAATTCGGACAAAAATTGCGATCTTCGAATCAGGAAATTGAATAGCTTTAAAATCAGGTAGCACTCCGGTCGTCCGAATGTGATATCTTTTTCGTAGGTCAATCGACGATCCAAGCGGAAAGCCTTTTAGCTTGCTTGGTGCCAACCGCGCATCCGCGCACGGTGGAACTAAAAGTAGACCTGCTAGCAATGAACGACACTGCTAGAAGAGCGGATCTCAAACTTA
>CAIKYO010000014.1 GCA_903831655.1 uncultured Burkholderiales bacterium | reverse complement strand
CAGATGCTTCAAGCTCACTCAGTGAAGGCAATTCTTTAGGTACATCTTGTATATGGCTATCCAATAATCCATCAAACAAAACAACGGGTAATTCGCCTTTTGCAAAAGCACTTAACAACGCACGCTGAGCCGGACTCAACAAAATCTTAATTTCCGTAGCCGCCATTGATGCCTTACTATTGGCGCCCGCTCTTTGTGGCCCGCCAAACTTTGCCATCTCCCAAGCAAATTGATTGAGTATTTGCGCCTGTTGAGCATCAAATCTGAGACACTCTTTTGCGCTGGAACTTTCAATACTTTTTGCAAACTCACGCTTGAAATTTTCTTCTCGGACCGCTTGATTCATTACCAACCCCACCATTTACTTGAATGAGGTCTAATTTATTTTGAATGGATCTTAGGGTATAGATACAGATTAAGACTATCTATACCGGTACAGTTTTGAAGTTTAGTATTCTGTTATGGTTTACAGGGCAAATGAGCCATTTGTAACAGCGATCAATAGGGGAAAGCCATTTCGCAAACACTTTACCAGCAAATTGCCTCAGACTATCGCAGCGCGATTGAGCTGGGAACGCTTGCCATCGGAAGCCGCTTTCCATCAATTCGGAATTTACAAACTCGTCACAATATCAGCCCCAGCACTGCTATACAGGTATGCCGTCTTCTGGAGACTGAAGGCTATCTTGAGGCGGTGCCTCGATCGGGGAACTATGTCCGCAAACCAAAACAAAAAAATAATTGCGCATTAACCGAACCTAAGACTAACGCCCCACTTGATCCCGCCCAATTTGTCGGCATCAACGCCCAGATTACCGAGCTGATTGCCAAAGGCAGGCAACTGCCCATTAAGGTCAATCTGTCTAGGGCCGATTGCGCTCCATCACTATATCCTGGGAAAGAACTACAAAGCATTATGTCAAGAGTAGTTCGAACCAAGCCGAATATTTTGATCAATATGCCGCCCAATAGCGGCAATCACGAGCTCAGAAAAAACCTCTCCCATCGAGCTGTTGCTAACGGAATAGTGATTGATCCCGAGGATATTGTTGTGACTCAAGGCTGCATTGAGGCTCTGAATTTAGCTCTGCGTGCAGTAACGCAACCTACAGGAGTGGTGGCAATAGAGGCTCCAACCTATTACGGTTTGCTACAAATTCTCGAAAGCCTCAACCTAAAAGCCCTTGAAATTCCGACCAGCCCAAAAACAGGGATTTCGTTAGAAGCACTTGAGACCGCCCTGCAGTCAAAGGAGTCTATTTCAGCGGTGGTTGTGATTCCCAATCTACAGAACCCTTTAGGCAGTAGCATGCCTGAAGAAAACAAATCAAAACTGGTTGCGCTTTGTGAAAAATTTAATGTTCCGTTGATAGAAGACGATACCTATAGCATGCTCGAGAACTTTGGCGCCGCGCCAAGAGCACTTAAATCATGGGATAAGAGTGGGAATGTCATTCACTGCGCATCATTACATAAGGTGATGGCACCAGGATTACGCCTTGGCTGGATTACGGCCGGAAAATGGCATAAACGCGTGGAAATGCTCAAGTATGTCCAAAGTCAGAATAATGAAGATTTGCCACAACAGGTAGCTAGTAAATTTATAGAGTCGCCCGATTTTGAAAGGTACCTCAAAAGATTGCGCCTAGCGCTATCAAATCAAAGGGCGGAAGTAACGGCATGCATACTAGACCACTTTCCAGAAGGCACTAAAGTCAACGAGCCCAATGGGGGTTTATTTCTTTGGGTGGAGCTACCCAACAGCATAGATTCAAAAGAACTCTTTGAGACCTGCTTAGCTGAGCAAATACTAATTGCTCCTGGCGCCATGTTTGCCAACTCCAATCAATTTAAGAATTTTGTACGAATCAATTGTGGTTGGCCTTTTAGCCCGGAAATTGAACGTACCTTAAAACGCATTGGCGACCTTTGCAAACAAATGCAATTGGCAGGCTAATTTTATTAACTTCGTCTTTTAAATCTGTACCGCCTCAAATACCTGATTTCTGTATCTGTTCCGCACGTGATTGGAGTCTTACGATGAACTTTTTCTAAAAGGTTCACTCCATGAGCACCCTAACGAACAGCGCTACCTTTACCGCAACACTCAATGCTGGCCAAAGCTCATGGCTATACATCACTAGGGGAACAACTGTAGTTGTCGATCAAGGGGTGGTGGAACTAAAAGCCCGTCTATACCAAACAGATACATTAATTCCCCTAGTAATTCGAGTTGCTGCAAACCAATCATCAAAAATTGAATTCTCGCAAATATATGAGATTGCCTCTTTTACAAATGCGCGCATTAAATTGGTTGCTCCGACTAATTTAAGAATTGAATTTTACAAATCCAAGAAATTACTTTCTATCGTCTGGCGTCGCCTAAAGCAATATTCGAAGGTTGAGAGCCAAAAACGTGAATGGCTATAGGGCACAGGCATGCCTGTACGCAAGATCCCTAAAAATTACCGCAACGTCACCGGCGTTCATGCTTCTGATAAATCGATTGGCGATGCGCAATTTGAATCGACTCTTGAGCGCGACTTTTTAACGCTATTGGAATTTCATCCTGATGTGGAACGCTTTGAGGTCCAACCAAAAATTATTCACTGGAAAGATGCTAGTGGCAAGCCGCGAAAGCACACACCCGATGTCTTGGTACTTTTTAAACCTGAGCTCAAACTCACGCCATGGCTTTGTGAAATCAAATACCGCTCTGACATCTTTGAAAACTGGTCTCAATACAAGCCCAAGTTCAAAGCAGGTATACGCCATGCCAAGACGGTAGGCTGGCGTTATCGCCTCATTACCGAGGTAGAAGTCAGAACTCCATACCTTGCTAATTGCCGATTTTTAACAGGGTTTAAGTTTCAAAAACCCCAAGAGCGCGATATTCATTTGCTACTAGAACGCCTTGCGCACCTAGGTCAATCAACACCAGCAACACTGCTTTCCTCAATTGATCCTGATAAGTAT
>CAIKYO010000013.1 GCA_903831655.1 uncultured Burkholderiales bacterium | reverse complement strand
TTAACCCATTGATTTTATTGAGTATTTTTACTATTGATATCAAAAGTTTCTTCACTATATAGGCGGTGATTGCGTGCGTGTTGTCAGGGATCACGTTAATGGAGCCACTCAATGATCGGCTAATAGAGCCACTTTAAGTCTTTAATTTTGAGTATTTCAGTAACTCAATTATGCCCAATTTTAAGCTTTGTTTTTTTCCTTTTTTAACCCTCAATTTCCTGAGGTTTCGGCTTGCGGTAACTCTCACCATCCATCACTATTTGGTATGCCCCATGCATCATCCTGTCTACTGTGGCTGCACCCAGTAGTTTGTTGTCCGCAAACGCCTCTCTCCATTCTTTGAATGCCAAGTTGCTTGTCACCATGACCGCTCCTTTCTCATAGCGTTCGGCAATGAGCTCATGTAAATCTTCATCATACGGCGTCTGTAATGGCTTGATTCCAAAGTCATCTAAGATGATCAGATCTTTTCTCTTTAAAAGTTTCATTCGGCGCGCATGTACCCCTGAGAGTCTGGCGCGCACCATCGATGCCGTCAATTGAACTTGTGTGCTGAAGAAGACCTCATAGCCTAGTCTTACTGCTTGGTGCCCAATGGCTTGGGCCAAATGACTTTTTCCAGTCCCCGTGGGCCCAGCAATCAAGACCGGGGACTTTTCTTCAATGAAACGACACGTCATGAGTTCATTGATCAGCGTCCTATTTAAATTCGGCGTCACCTGGAAATTAAATGATTCAATCGTCTTGGTAGAATGAAATGACGCTCGCCTTAGCCTCTTTTGCAATTTGACTTGCTCACGCCTGGCCACCTCATCTTGGAGTAACAAGGTCAAGAACTCAATGGGGGCTAACTTTTCGTCCAGCGCCTGACGGTTTCTTATCTCCAATGTTTCCATCATTCGGTTCATGCGCAATGACTGCAATAGCGGTAAAAGCTCGTTGAATTGCTTCATACTGCTCCCCCCATATCCATTACCATCTGCACATTCGGCGAACGATAGAAGTGTCCTCCATTTCTGTAGACAGAGGGGCTTGATTCAAGCTTTTCATTTTGCTGGTCTAACCCCTTTTCTAACATCTGACGAACCGTTTTGACCGAAACGATGTCCGCCTCTCTCATCAAGACACAAACCCCCTCAAGACGGTCTGCGCCAAATTTATCCCCCAACCGCAAGAGCCCTTGCACCGAGCGCAATCGGTCTAACACCTTGTCCCCAAGCAGTTTGATCACCAGCGCCAAACAAGCTGGGCCAATCAGGCGAGCCTGATCTAAACAATACTGCGGTGTTTGCATCAACCACGCCTGCGCCTCAGGCGGGTAATGCGCATCAACCGTTGAGCGCTCACCCCTAGACTTGAGCCTCAAGTGGCTCGCGATCAACTCATGCTTATCATTGAATATATCAACCGTCGAGGTGCCAGCCCTCACCATTACTTCGGTGTTGATCCATCGACTCGGCACCGAGTAAAGACAGCTCTGGAACTGAACATGCGTGTCACTGTGAACCTTGGCTTTGGCCCATGCACACACATCAGGGACTCGGCCTGGTAAAGCCTGCAAATGCTCTCGCTCAATCGTAAATAAGATCAACGGCTTTTCATACGTCGTACCATGTGTTCTCTCCCCAGCCTCCTGCATGACCCACTGCATGGCTTGCCGATTCAAGTCAACCAACCCCACAAATTCTCTGGTCGGTAAGAAATTGGTCTTGACATATTTGACACCACTCTCAACACGCCCCTTTTTCTGAGGATCTGCCACTGGACATGGGCTGATTAAAAATTCGTACCCTTCAGCACACTCCGCATACGCCCTTTGCACCAAGATGTCATCCGTTACCGCCCGAGTAATGGCGCATTTGGGGTTGTCAATGATCACCCTTTTGGGTACACCACCAAAGTGACGGAATGCATGATGATGACAGTTCAACCAAGTCTCCACCGTCTGGTCCAAGACAAACTCCACATACTGATGGCGGCTAAAGCACAAGGTCATCACGAAGAACCAGGTTTTGACCATCTTTCTGTACCGATCGTCATAAACCAACGGGCCAGCGCCAAAGTCAACCTGGCAAGCCTCTCCCGGCGCAAACTCTAAAATCATCGTAGCTTTCGGCTTCACAATTCGCAAATTTTGTAAATAACGACGAACCGAGCTGTAGTGCCCCTGATACCCTTGATTTCTTACCAGCGCCTTATAAATCGCCTTACCGCTGACACCTTTTTTGAACCACTCCTCAATAATGGGGGCAAATTGGAACAAACTAGAGTGCTGGTTCTCTTCCTTGATCAGGGCAGGTTCTAAGATGTTGATTTGCCTGTTGGCCATGAATCGGGCTTTAATGGCCTCCTTGAGCGCGGCTTCATCCGGTAAGGCAATATCTGGATCCAACCAGTTTTCTTGAATAGCAATGGAGCGTAAATGCTTAAGCTTAGGTCGTCCAAGCCCCATATCTTTGTTAATTTGTCGGTCACTCTCTTTGAGGCGCATTCGGTAAAGCGCTTGTCGGTATTCCTGCATTTCGATTCTCCGATTAGCCATGGCTGCTCCCTTCTAAAAGAGACAGTATGGCGGGTTGGTAAAAACCGAAATACTCTAAATTTTGACTAAAAGTGGCTCCATTAACCGATCCCTCAGTGGCTCCATAAGCCGATCACAGGGTGGCTCTAAAAAGCGATCCCTCAGTGGCTCTATTGACCGATCCTAATTTGGCTCTATTAGCCGATCCGCGAGTGGCTCTATTAAATGATCCTAGAGTGGCTCCAAAGGGCGATCCCTGACACGTGTACCACGGTTTGACCGCTTGGCCCTTCCGTCGACGCTTACTGGTCGGCTCTGGACGTACTTGTTATGTACTG
>CAIKYO010000012.1 GCA_903831655.1 uncultured Burkholderiales bacterium | reverse complement strand
GATGTAGGAGCGCCTAAACCGCCGTTTGCCGTCCGATTTGACCCACCCAAATACCGTGGACAGGATGAACACTTGCCAAGGCTCCAGGGTGATCAACTGGTTAGCTAGAGACCCTTTTACATGCGGCATTCGCTCAATGAATGCGCACAGGTTGTCTGCCGGTTTGAAGGGACGGCCATATCGATCCAGCAGTTCCGGGTTGAACTGGTAAATGCTGCTTTTTCGTTTGAAGCGCACCAAGTCGTCAAGCTGGCGTTGACAGGCTTTTTGAACCCATTCACAGGTGAGGATTTGTTTGGAGACGACCGCCTCAGCATAGTTCTTTGCGCTTTGGACATACGTGCTCATTGCCATTTAACCCACAATGTCTTCCCACAGGTCAAGCTCATCACCCGGTCTCTCCGCAGGAATGGAGATGCGCGACCTGGATGCAGGTGTGAACCCCATCTCGATCGCGGCTTTGGTCATGATTTGCGCCTGCTTGTTGGCAATGGCCAGATAAGGCGATTGCATGGGCACACCTGTGTTGGGAGCCTTGACTAGCAAACCCGTCTTACCGATTCCAACCTGAGCCTGTCGGTACAAATCTGCTGCGCAGGCCCAGACCTCCAACACGGACATATCGAGCTTCTTAATGAGTGTTGGGGGTGCGCATTCCAGCGCGTAACGCCAAGCTGCTCTGGCACCCTCTGGCATGTATTCGGGAGGTTCGACCAATAACCCTTCTGGGATCGGCTCATGAAAATTGGTCCTGCAGGGTTGCAAGGTCCCCTTGATCTGTTTGACTTGCGTTGGCAGTGGCTTGCGTCCTCCCATAAATTACCCACTTGGTTTGATGTTCATTTGATGCACTGCCTCATCTGCATGGCCTTTGCGGCTTAGGATGAGAATGGGGATGAGAATTCGGATCTGGGGGATCCCCCCTAGTTCAATTTGCACGCACAAAAAATTGACCAAGCGTGCGCATCGCGCTGGCCAAACCTGTAGAGATCAAATCCCCCCTCCCCACCGTTGGCCCCGTCAACGCATGGAAGCGGTTTCTGAGGCGGTCTTTGCGTTGTGACAGGGCACGCACAGGCTCTGCAAATTCGATCGCTCAAAACGTTCGCCGCCTTTTTTGATTGGAACGATGTGATCGACTACCGTCGCGGCTTTAAACACACCATGAGACTGGCATTTCGTGCAAAGCGGCTGATCCCGTAGCACCGCTGCACGGGTATTGCGCCACCTGACCGATTGGTAAAAGCCTATCTCTTCATCAAAGCTTTTGCGGGCATACCCGTAATCACGGTGCACTTTGGATTGGTGCTGTGCGCAATAACCGGGTGTGTTTAGAACCTGCGCGCAACCTGGATATCTGCATGGTGTTGGCGCACTTTTAGGCATTCCAAGTGGCTTTCAAATTAATGCGAGAAGTTTGAAGAAATCACTTGTCTTCGTCTTGAATTGAAGCGTCAATGCTTCACATCGAATCACCACATCAATTCAATGAAAGGAAGGCCTATGAAATCAAACCCATCCGTTGATCAATTGTTTGATCGCATCGCCAACGAGCACCTCTACATCGAGACTCTCGAAACCCAACACAGAGACATGTTGGACTTTCATGAAGTGGCAGTTTGGGGGATCAAGTGCGCGCTTGCCGCAGCTTATAGAGAAGGGATTAAAGAAGGAATTAAAGAAGGAACTAAAAAAAGCAACAGCACCAAGGAGTAAAAAATGAAACTCACTGACACCCAGCGCTTACTGCTCCATGCAGCCGCCAAACACCCACAAAAACTATTGGCCGACTTTCCGCCCACACTCAAAGGTGGCGCACTCATCAAGGTACTGACTGCTTTGGGTCAGGCAGGATGGATCGTCCCTCAGAACAAATCGGACGATGGCACCACGGAATTTGCGATCACCGCATCAGGTTTTGATGCGATTGGCATCCCGCCTTCAATCGCCTCCAACCGCAGGGCTGGCACCAAGCAGGCTACGCTCATTGAGTTGCTTCTGCGCCCTGAAGGCGCAAGCCTCAAAGATATGGTTCAAGCCACTGGCTGGCTACCCCATACCGTGCGTG
>CAIKYO010000011.1 GCA_903831655.1 uncultured Burkholderiales bacterium | reverse complement strand
TTTGCTGACAGCATTGATGCCAATGCTGTACACGGCTCCGATGCACCAGAGACTGCGGCTCACGAAATTGCATTCTTCTTTGCGGGAATGAACGTCTACGGTCACTGATCGCGCATAGGGACTCCCTTGCCAGTGCTTTGCCCAGGCAAGTACTTGTCAAGGAGGGTCTTGAATCGCTTGCGGGTCCGATTGTTCGGACCTTTTTTACATTGAAAAGGTGCTCAGTTGCAACAACTGCTTGATTTTGATCGCGCTTCAATGATCGAGTTTTGTCAAGGGCTTGGGGAAAAGCCTTTTCGCGCCACTCAGTTGTTTCGATGGATTCATCAAAAAGGAGCTCAAAATTTTGATGACATGAGTGATTTGGCCAAATCACTTAGGGAACAACTCAAGCTCAAGGCTTTCATCGAAGCCAACCCAGTCAGCAAGAAGTTGGTCTCCTCAGATGGCACCACAAAATGGCTTTTTGATGTCGGGCAGGGCAATTTCATCGAGACTGTGTTCATTCCAGAGAGTGACCGAGGCACATTGTGTGTTTCCTCTCAGGTCGGGTGTGCGGTGGGGTGCCCCTTTTGCTCAACAGGATATCAAGGGTTTAGTCGCAATTTGAGCACTGCTGAGATCATCTCTCAGTTGTGGTTTGCGGAAAGAGAGTTGAGACTTCAGTTGGGGGTTCAAGAAAGAGTGATCAGCAATGTGGTGATGATGGGGATGGGCGAGCCTTTGCAAAACTACAGCGCGTTGGTGCCGGCCTTGAAAATCATGCTGGATGATCATGCATATGGTTTGTCAAAGCGTCGCGTGACCGTCTCCACCTCGGGTGTGGTGCCTATGATTGAGAGATTGGGTTTGGATGTGCCCGTTGCATTGGCCGTCTCGCTCCACGCGCCCTCCGATGATCTGAGAGATCAGCTGGTGCCCTTGAACCGGAAGTACCCCTTAAAGGAATTGATGCAAGCCTGTCACGGGTATTTGCGATACGCGCCCAGAGACTTCATCACCTTTGAGTATTGCATGCTCGAGGGCGTTAATGATCAAGATTCACATGCCCATGCATTGATTGACTTGTTAAGACCCAAGGGTGGCCCTGCCATGCCTTGCAAAATCAATTTAATTCCCTTCAATCCCTTTAAAGAATCGGGCATGAAGCGTTCCTCTGCGGCACAAGTGAGCGCTTTTGCAGAAATTTTGCAAGAGGCAGGCTTGGTGTGTACCGTGAGAAAGACCCGAGGAGATGATATTGACGCGGCCTGTGGTCAACTCGCAGGTGAGGTGGTGGATCGCACAAGCGTTCATGAGCGTCGTGCGAGATCAGGCTCCATACCCATTAAACCGGTGTAGTTGAAACCCTCGCCCTCACATCTTTTTGGGGGGTTGGGTTTTTCAGGAGTGATGAGAGCTGAAAAAATATGAAAATAAATGGTTGTAATTTTTAAGGTTTGGCTTGAAATGAATTCATCTGCTGATTTAAAAGGTCCCATCGCATTTGCTCAACCACGAGCCAGAAATTCACTGACTGCTCGTGTGGTTTGGGGCAATAACGTCGTCACAGTGGGTGGTGAGGCGCCAGTTCGCATTCAATCCATGACCAACACCGATACGGTTGATGCGGTAGGCACAGCCATTCAAGTCAAAGAATTGTGGCAAGCCGGTTCTGAGCTTGTTCGCATCACGGTCAACACGCCTGAGGCCGCTCAAGCCGTGCCCTATCTGCGTGAACAACTCGATCGCATGGGTGTCGATGTTCCTTTGATCGGCGATTTTCACTACAACGGACATCGCTTGCTCACCGATTTCCCGGATTGTGCCAAGGCACTCTCCAAGTACCGCATCAATCCTGGGAATGTTGGAAAGGGTGATAAACACGATAAACAGTTTGCACAAATGATTGAAGCCGCAGTGCGTTATGACAAGGCCGTGCGCATTGGGGTGAACTGGGGCAGTTTGGACCAAGAACTATTGGCCTCTTTGATGGATGAGAATGCAAAGAGGTCGACCCCTTTTGACGCCAAACAAGTCATGTACGAGTCACTCATTTTGTCGGCAACACAATCGGCTGAGCGGGCCGTAGAGCTGGGCCTGTCTCCCAATCAGATCATTCTCAGCTGTAAGGTCAGTGGTGTCCAAGACTTGATTGCGGTCTACAGAGAATTGTCTCTCAGGACCAGGCACGCACTGCATTTGGGTCTGACCGAGGCGGGCATGGGTACCCGTGGAACGGCAGCCTCTAGTGTGGCCTTGGGTATTTTGATGCAAGAGGGCATTGGAGACACCATTCGCGTGTCCCTGACCCCGCAGCCCGGAGAGTCCAGGACGCAGGAGGTTCTCATTGCCTCAGAGATTGTGCAGGCCTTGGGGCTCAGGCAATTTGTACCCAGTGTGAGTGCTTGCCCAGGGTGTGGCCGCACCACGAGCACCACATTCCAGGAACTGGCCAAAACGATCGATGATGATTTGAGGCGACAAATGCCGATTTGGAAGCACCAATACCCTGGCGTTGAGAGCTTGAAGGTGGCGGTGATGGGTTGCATTGTCAATGGCCCAGGTGAGAGCAAGCACGCTGACATTGGCATCAGCTTGCCCGGAACTGGGGAAGTTCCAGCGGCACCGGTTTTCATCGATGGACAAAAAGCCATGACCCTCAAGGGCGAAAATATTGCCCATGACTTTCACCAAGTGGTCAACGATTACATTCAACGTAGATTTGCCCCTCGTGTTTGATGCATGAAATGTAAATTTTTCCTTTGTTGGTGTGTTGGGTGAGCTATTTAATAAAGTGGACGTGAGAGAGTTTCAATGACAGAAAAAATAAAAGCCGTTAAAGGCATGAACGATTTGCTCCCGCAGGACTCGCATCGCTGGGCTTGGTTGGAGCAACGTGTGTTGGGTTTGATGCATCGCTACCAGTATCTCAACATCAGAACGCCAATTGTTGAGCACTCGGCTCTCTTTGTGAGGGGCTTGGGTGAGGTCACCGATATTGTTGAAAAAGAAATGTATTCTTTTGAGGATCGCTTAAACAAGGAGCATCTGACCTTGCGCCCAGAGGCGACTGCGGGTGTGGTGAGGGCGGTTGTGGAGAACAATTTACTCTACGATGGTCCAAGGCGCATGTTTTATATGGGCCCCATGTTTCGACATGAAAGACCCCAAAGGGGGCGCTATAGACAGTTTCACCAAATTGGAGCCGAGGCCATTGGTTTTGGGGGACCAGAGATCGATGCTGAATTGATTTTGATGGCCCATGAGTTGTGGCAAACCTTGGGGTTAAAGGATGTGAGCTTGGAGCTCAATAGTTTGGGTCAACCCAAGGAGCGAGCAGCCCATCGCTTGGCCTTGATCGATTATTTGCAGCAGCACGAGAGTGTTTTGGACGAAGAGGCCAAAAGGCGTTTGCACACCAATCCTTTGAGGATTTTGGACACTAAAAATCCAGCCATGCAAGATGTGGTGAACGCTGCCCCCAAGTTGATTGACTTCTTGAGCCCCCAATCCTTGTCCCATTTGAACGAGGTCAAAAGAATCTTGGATGAAAACCAAGTGCCTTACACCGTCAATCCGCGTTTGGTCCGAGGGATGGATTACTACAACTTGACGGTTTTTGAATTTGTGACCCATCGCTTGGGCTCGCAAGGCACCATTTGTGGTGGCGGTCGTTACGATCATTTGATTGAGCAATTGGGTGGCAAGAGTGCGCCAGCTGTGGGTTGGGCTTTGGGGGTCGAGAGGGTCCTGGAGTTGCTCTTAGAGGAGGGGTTGGGCTCGGATCGTCCGGCGCCTGATGTGTATGCCGTGGTTCCCGATTACGAGCACATGCCCTTGGTATTTAAGACTCTACAGGCGATGCGTCGCTTGGGTCTGAGTGTACAAATGCATGCACCCGCCACACCAAGTCTGCACACCTTGGGTGAGCACCAAGGTGAGCATGAGCTCAAGCCATGGGCGCAACTGGGTAGCATGAAGTCTCAGTTTAAAAAAGCCGATGCCTCTGGGGCCTCTTATGCGTTGGTTTTTGGTGCGGAGGAGCTCTCAAGGGGTGAGGTGACGGTCAAGTCTCTCAGAGACGGCGTCGGAGCCCAAAAATTAGAATCTCTTCAAAACTTGGAGCAGTGGGCTAAAGCCCTACAATCGCAAGGTTGACGCGACTGGTGCGAGGTTTTCAAACCAAGCCTCATTCCATCTTGATGGATGCCTCACGCGAGCCTTTATTTTTTTAACATCTTTTGTTTAAGACCCATCCTATGGCCTCCTCACTCGATCACGAAGAGCAAGACCAGCTCGAAGAAATCAAACATTTTTGGAGCAAGTACGGCTCCCTTTTGACTTGGGTGTTGATTGCTTTGTTGGCTGCCTACAGCGCTTGGAATGGCTGGCAATATTGGCAAAATCGCCAGGCTCTCCAAGCCAGTGTGTTGTTCCAAAGCGTTGATCAAGCCGTTGCAAGCTCCGATGAAGCCCTGGTTGGGCGCGCATTGGCTGATATGCAAGACAAGTTTTCGTCTGCCACCTATGCTGCCCATGCCAGTTTGTTGGCCTCTAAATTTTGGTCAGATCATGGCAAACCTGAGTTGTCAAAAAAGGCACTGGTTTGGGTGGTTGACCACGCAAGTGATTCGGGATTGGTCTCGATTGCACGTTTGAGATTGGCCTCGTTGGCCTTGGACGGTAAACAAACCCAAGAGGCCAAAGAGTGGTTGAAAAAAGAGTTTCCCAAGGCCTTTGAGCCTTTGGCCAATGATCGTTTGGGAGATGCGTTGATGCTTGAGCACAATGCGCAAGAAGCAAAAGATAAATACCTCGCCGCTTGGAAGGGCATGACCGAGAGAACTCAGTACCGCCAAATCGTTGAGGTCAAGTTGGCCGCATTGGGTTTGGATGTTCATGCTCAGGAGTCCCAGCCTTGAATGCGAACCTCATGAACTCGGTCTTCCTTATCAAGCGTGTCCAACGGATGTGCTCGCGTTTGCTTTTTGGGTTGGTGACCTTGGTTTTTTTGGTCTCATGCTCCTCTGTCAAGAGGCCTGAACCCAAGGAGGTCACACTCGGTGCGAAAAGGGTTGCTGTCTCTAAGGCTTGGAGTGCCTCGGTTGCATCGATGAATGCCTATCTCACGCCTTACTCCAACGCCACTAGCTTGGTATTGGCCTCTGAGAGTGGCAAAGTTCAAGCCCTTGCCTTGGATACTGGCAAACCTTTGTGGACCCTCGATTTGAAGACCCCATTGAATGCCGGCTTGGGTGGCAATGGGGAGTATTTTGCGGTGATCAGCCAAGACAATCAGCTGATTGTTTTCACTCAAAAAGGTGAGCTCTACCGATTGCCACTGTTGGCTCAAGGGCTCACGACGCCGTTGGTTGCGGGTGAGCGGGTTTTCGTCCTGTTGGCCGATCGCTCAGTTGTGGCCTATGATTTGGCCAAGGGCATCAAACTTTGGTCTCAGCAGCGAGCAGGGGATCCTTTGATTTTGAATCAAAAGGGTGTATTGTTGGCCGTGCATGACACCTTGGTGGTGGGATTTTCTGGGCGTTTGGTTGGATTGAATCCCAACAACGGTAACGCCAAGTTTGAAACCCCCATTGCGGTTCCCAGAGGGGTAAACGACTTGGAGCGATTGGTCGATCTTGTGGCCCCTGTTTATCGCTATGGCGATGTGGTGTGTGTGCGAGCCTTTCAAGCTCAGGTTGGGTGCGTAAATGCTGTCAAAGGCAATTTACTTTGGACCCGCAGTGCAAATGGAGATTTGGGTCTTGCAGGCAATTCAGATGCTTTAATTGGCGTGGAAAGCAATGGGGTTGTATTGGCGTGGGCCAGAACCAGTGGGGAGAAGCTTTGGGACAGTGATCGTTTGAAATATCGCCGCTTGAGCGCACCATTGGTCACTGACAAAGGCGTGGTTCTTGCTGATACCTTGGGCAACCTCTTTGTGATGGATTTGAAGGATGGAGCCGTCCTGCAGCAGTTGAGTCTTGCTGAAGGTGAGGTCGTGGGGAGTCCCATTGCGTTTGCCAAAGGATTTGTGGTCGTGACCAAAAAAGGATGGGTTCAGTCCTACGTTTTTGATTGAGGCGGGATTAACCGAAGTTTTGTTCAAGTCCCTTGAGTGGGGATTTCTCGTGCGTGCATCGGATCTGATGAGTGTCAGTGATTGGTGTTAAAAAGCCCTGTGAGGCTTTGTTCTTTTTTATTGAAAAACCATAGTTGTGAAACCAGTTTTAGCCCTAGTTGGGCGACCCAATGTGGGTAAATCCACGCTGTTCAATCGCTTGACCAAATCACGCGATGCCATTGTGGCTGATTTTGCAGGTCTTACCCGCGATCGCCACTATGGTGATGCTCGCCTTGGGAGCAAAGAATTCATTGTGATTGACACGGGTGGATTTGAACCTGATGCGACCCAAGGTATTTACAAAGAAATGGCCAAGCAAACCCGGCAAGCGGTTGCTGAGGCCGATGTGGTTGTCTTTGTGGTGGATGCGCGCGAGGGTATTTCCGCGCAAGACTATGACATTGCCAATTATTTGCGCAAGCTCTCCAAGCCCACTTTGTTGGTAGCCAACAAAGCTGAGGGCATGCAAGAGGGGCAGCAATTGGCCGAGTTCTTTGAGCTGGGTTTGGGCGGCGTTCATGCCGTCTCAGCCGCTCATGGTCAAGGCATTCGAAGCATGGTGGAGTTGGCACTGGAGCCACTGCATTTGCCTGACGATGAGGATGAACTGGACGGTGCTCCAGTAGAGGATGGCCCCATTCGTTTGGCCGTTGCGGGACGTCCCAATGTGGGAAAGTCCACACTCATCAACACGTGGTTGGGTGAAGAGCGGTTGGTGGCTTTTGACATGCCTGGCACCACCCGAGATGCGATCCATGTTCCCTTGGAGTACAAGGGGCAGACTTATGATCTGATTGACACGGCGGGCTTGAGAAAAAAGGGGAAAGTGTTTGAAGCGATTGAGAAGTTCTCGGTCGTCAAAACCCTTCAAGCCATCGCCTCATGCAATGTGGTGCTGTTGCTCTTGGATGCCACCCAAGGGGTGACCGATCAAGATGCGCACATTGCTGGCTATATTTTGGAGAGCGGTCGTGCAGTCGTCTTGGCCGTCAACAAGTGGGATGCCATTGACGCTTATCAAAGAGAGCTTGTGCAGCGCTCCATTGAAACGCGCTTGGCCTTTTTGAAATTTGCCTCCCTGCATTTCATCTCCGCCATCAAGCGTCAAGGTTTGGGCCCTGTTTGGACCAGCATTGGGCAAGCACACAAAGCGGCTTTTTGCAAAATGTCTACACCCATATTGACCAGGTTGTTGCTTGAGGCGGTGCAGTTTCAAGCGCCCAAGCGCGCGGGCATGTTCCGCCCCAAATTGCGCTACGCTCACCAAGGTGGGCAAAATCCACCGGTCATCGTTGTACATGGGAATTCGCTTGAGCACGTGACCGACTCCTACAAGCGGTTTTTAGAGGGGCGCTTTAGAAAAGAGTTCAATTTGCAAGGTACGCCTCTTCGAATAGAGCTTAAAACCTCTCACAACCCATACAAAGAGACCTGATTTGCATAGGTCCTTGAAAGCTGTGGTATCGTGTAGGTACTCAATGCCCCAAAGTGGCTTTATTCATCAATTCGAACACGGAGAATATCGTGAACAACAAAGGTCAACTCCTTCAAGACCCCTTTCTCAATTTGCTGCGCCGTGAACACGTGCCTGTGTCCATTTATTTGGTCAACGGCATCAAGCTTCAAGGCCAAATTGAGTCATTTGACCAATACGTTGTCTTGTTGCGCAACACGGTCACGCAAATGGTCTATAAACATGCCATTTCAACCATTGTGCCCGGGCGTGCTGTGAACTTCACCTCAGCTGAGTTGGGTGAGCCCTCACAGGCAGCAAGCGAGTAAGGACGCTTGGCCCTTGATTGTTTTTACTCCACGCCATTTTGCCGCCACTTGGGGCTTGGTTGTGAATTTTTGGGTTGACAATCCCTTTGTTTGAAACCGCTCCCCCTTCCACAGCCCGAGTCATGTTGGTGGGTGTCGACTTTGGGGACCCTCATTTTGACCAAGAATTAGAGGAATTGGGCCTGCTTGCCCAAACCGCTGGCTTGGTGCCCGTTCATCGTTTTGTATGCAAAAGGCGTGCACCCGATGCGGCTTTGTTTGTGGGCTCAGGCAAGGCGCAAGAGATCAAAGACATGGCCATTGCCATGGATGCTCAAGAAATCCTTTTTGATCAAGCCTTGAGCCCCGCACAGCAAAGAAATTTAGAGCGACACATGGGCATGGCGGTGAACGACAGAACCATGCTCATTTTGGAGATTTTTGCTCAACGAGCACGCTCTCATGAAGGCAAGCTCCAAGTCGAGCTGGCCCGGCTTCAGTATTTGAGCACGCGCCTCGTGCGCAGGTGGTCTCACTTGGAGCGCCAACGCGGCGGCATTGGTACACGTGGTGGACCTGGAGAGACGCAAATTGAGCTCGATCGTCGAATGATTTCTCAATCCATCAAGCGCACCAAAGAGAGGCTTGAACGGGTCAAAAAACAGCGCAAAACCCAGCGCAGACAGCGCTCCAGAAACGATCACTTGGGCGTCTCGTTGGTGGGGTATACCAATGCTGGAAAATCAACGCTCTTTAACGCCTTGGTCAAAGCACAGACCTATGCAGCCGATCAGCTTTTTGCGACCTTGGACACGACCACGCGTCAACTCTACTTGGGCGAGCTCTTGGGGGTCCCTACCAGTGTTTCTTTGTCCGATACTGTCGGATTTATCCGAGACCTACCTCACACCTTGGTCGATGCATTTGAGGCCACGTTGCAAGAGGCTGCACAAGCAGATTTGCTCCTCCATGTGGTGGATGCGTCAAACCCCAACTGGGCTGAACAACTCCTTCAGGTGCAAAGGGTATTGGCCGATATCGGAGCTGCAGAGGTCGAGCAATGGTTGGTTTTCAATAAAATTGATGCCTTGCAGCCCAATGCGAGACCGATGAGGGTGGTGGATCACTACGAGTTTGAGTCAAGAGAGTTCAAAAGGATTTTCTTGAGCGCTGCAACCTCAGAGGGCCTGCCCAAACTCAGAGAGAGCTTGGCGCAGTGGGCATTTGATCAAACTCCACTCAAGGAGAGTGAGCAAGGGCAGGGTCTGGATGTTTTTGAAGTCGACCCTTTGGGGCGAGTGCACTGAAGAGGTGTCATGAAACGCTTTTGGGCACAACAGTTGCAAAACTGTTGCAATTGCATAAAAAGAATTGTTTTTGTTGTTCGATTTCTGAGCTTAGGTCCCGTTTGAGTTGAAAATCAGTGTTTGTTGCATGCCAAATTGAGTTTTTACCTTTGGGCGAGGGCGCCTTGATGGTCAATGTTTGCAAATGTCTTTGTATAAGAAAGTAACCCCATTTTCATGAAGTTCACCTTCAATCCATTACAAACCCTTCGCGGGTGGCTCCACTTGGTGCTTGGTCAAGTTTTGACCGGGTCTTTGGCCTTGCTTGAGCGCTTGGGGCGACACAAAACGGCTTCAAGCGCCGCTGGAGAATTTCATGGGCCAAGCGCTCAAGCCAACTTGGTTTGGTCTGAGCAAGCGCCAAAGGATCCCCATTCAAATGGGGGAGATACCCATGAGCCAAGCGCTGATCCCTCCAGTCAGAACGGTCAAACACCCAACAACCCAAACTCCAAAACTCCCTCCAATGGCACACCGAGCGGTCCCCCAGACTTGGATGAGTTGTGGAGAGACTTTAACCAAAAAATTGGCAGTTTTTTTGGTGGCAACAAACCCAATTCCCAGCCCAATGGATCACCCCCTTCAGGGGGCTCAGGCTTTACAGGAGACCCCAAGAGTGCAAAATTTGCACTGGGTTTGTTAGGCTTGATCGTGTTTTTGGTTTGGATGGGCTCTGGATTTTTTATTGTCCAAGAGGGTCAGCAAGCTGTGATCACCCAGTTTGGCAAGTACCACAGCACTTTGGGTGCAGGATTTAACTGGCGTTTGCCTTACCCCATTCAACGACATGAATTGGTCTTTGTGACGCAAATCAGATCTGTCGACGTGGGGCGAGATGTGGTGATCAAGGCCACGGGGCTTCGAGAGTCAGCCATGCTCACAGAAGATGAGAACATTTTGGAGATGAAGTTTGCGGTTCAGTACCGCTTGACCGATGCCAGGGCTTACCTGTTTGAGAGTAAAAATCCAACCGATGCGGTGATCCAAGCCGCTGAGACTGCGGCTCGTGAGGTGGTTGGAAAAATGCGAATGGATGCAGCTTTGTCAGAGGATCGAGATCAAATTGCACCCCGCATTCGCTCCATCATGCAAAACATCTTGGATCAATACCACGTTGGCATTGAGGTGGTGGCGATCAATTTAGAGCAAGGTGGGGTGAGACCTCCCGAGCAAGTCCAAGCCGCCTTTGATGACGTGCTCAAAGCAGGGCAAGAGCGGGAGAGAGCCAAAAATGAGGCCGAGGCTTATGCCAACGATGTGGTACCCAGGGCTGTGGGTGCTGCCTCTAGACTCAAGGAGGAAGCCGATGGCTACAAGGCACGCATCGTCGCTCAGGCCGAAGGGGATGCACAGCGCTTTCGCTCACTCTATGCGGAGTACCAAAAGGCACCCCAAGTCACCAGGGACCGCATGTACATCGACACCATGCAGCAAATTTACTCCAATGTCTCTAAAGTCTTGATCGATACCCATCAAGGTCAAAATCTTTTGTACTTACCACTCGATAAGATCATTCAACTCACCTCGCAAAACTCACCCCCCTTGGGCGTGGGTGGCTCCGGAGGGAGTAGTTTTGGGGGTTCTGCTGCAGCGCCAGGGGGCAACTCCTCTCAAGCCGGTGGAAATGCCTTGAATGGATTCAATTCAGGCAATGGTGCTCTAACGCCCTTTAATTCGGGTGCCTCACAAGGCCTTGGCGGTTATGGTGGCGAGTCCAACGCAAATACAAACTCTGGCTCGGTTGATTTACGCGCTCGCGACGGGCGTGGTCGTGACCGCGATGGTCGTTAAGGCGAGAATGAAAAATATGCACAAGATTGGTTTCTACATCACATCAACTCTGGTGGCTTTGGCCATTGTGAGCTCTACCATTTTCGTGGTGGATCAACGCCAATTTGGCGTGGTCTACGCTTTGGGTCAGATCAAGGAGGTGATCACACAGCCTGGTTTGAATTTCAAGCTTCCCCCACCTTTTCAAAACGTCACCTACATCGACAAACGTTTGCTCACCTTGGACAATGCGGACACAGAGCCCATGCTCACGGCTGAAAAGCAAAGAATGGTCATCGATTGGTTTGTGAGGTGGAGGATCACCGATCCTTCTAATTTCATTCGCCACGTGGGCCTCGATGAACAAGCGGGTGCGACTCAGCTTGCACGTGTGGTGCGAAATGCCTTTCAGCAAGAAATCAACAAACACACGGTGCAAGAGCTGCTCTCTGAAAAGCGCGAAACGGTGATGAAGGATGTGAAAGCCGAGGTCTTGAAAAAAGTTCAAGGCGACAAGCCTTGGGGTATTGATGTGGTGGATGTGCGCATGACGCGCGCTGATTATGTGGACACCATCACCGAGTCGGTCTATCGACGAATGGAGGCTGAGAGAAAGCGCGTTGCCAATGAGTTGCGCTCCACGGGGGCGGCAGAGGGGGAGAAAATCCGAGCCGATGCAGATCGCCAACGCGAAGTCACCATTGCCAATGCATACCGCGACGCTCAAAAAATCAAGGGTGAGGGGGATGCCCAAGCAGCCAAGCTCTACGCCGATGCATTTGGCAAGGATCCTCAATTTGCCGAGTTCTATCGCTCTTTGGAAGCCTACAAATCCACTTTCAATAAAAAGTCGGACGTGATGGTGGTCGATCCATCAAGTGATTTCTTCAAAGCCATGCGCAGCTCAGGCTCGGGCTCGGCTAAGCACTGAGGGGGTGACTTTGAGCCTCAGGCGATTGTTGAGTCCGCGCCCAAGGCCTTCGTTGTCTCTTTATTTTTTCAAGGTGCTTGCGTGACGCTCAATTGGGATACGTTTTGGGCCGCTTTGGCTTTGGTGTTCATCATTGAGGGGGTGTTCCCGTTTTGTTGGCCCCATCGCTGGAAGGCTTTGTTCCATGAGGTGAGTCAACTCCAAGACGGACAAGTGCGTTTTTTTGGGCTCATGGCCATTGCGTTAGGGCTTATTTTGGGTTTGATTTTTTGGCACTAGCTCGGTGTTGTTGAGTCTTTAAAGGGGGGGTATCAAAAAGCGTGGCACTCCCATCAAAGGTTTCAAAGTCTTGAGGTGTTTTGATGGTCAATTCAGATATGAACCAGGTCTTGGATCCCCAAAGAGTGCTTGAGCTCACCCAACTAATTGAGTCCCACATCAAAGACCAAAGGTATGCGGGAGCACAAGTTGCCATGGCGCACAATGGGCAAATCATTTTTGAGCAAAATTTTGGGCTATCCAGGCTCGCTGGTTCAAAAGGCGAGCCTGTTGTGGCCGCACACGCCAACTCCTTGTGGCTTTTGTACTCCAATACCAAAGTGATCATGGCATGCGCTTTGTGGCGCATGTTGGAGGCGGGATTGATCAGTTTCAATGCCAAGGTGAGTCACTACTTGCCTGGATTTGCCCAGCATGGCAAGGCCGATATCACGCTCTTTGAGTTGATCACCCACCAAGCTGGATTTCCCAATCAAGAGGTCAGTGAATCGGCGTATTTAGATTCAAGTCAAATTTTGCGTGAGGTCAACGATTTTCGCCTCGAATGGGCTCCAGGCTCTCAAATTCATTACCACGCGTTGTCCGCCCACTGGGTCTTGGCAATGGTCGTGGAGGCCGTTTTAGGGGTTGATTTCAAAGTAGCCGTGCACGATTTGGTTTTAAAGCCCTTGGGACTTGAGCAAGAGCTCTTCATGGGTTTGGGTGTTGAGCACAGAACCCGCATGGCATACATGTATGAATGGACGCAGGATGCACCCAACGTCCTCACCGAGCGCTTTGAGAGCCATTCCTTGGCTTGGCAAAGCTCGGGTGCGCCTGGAGGAGGCGCCTACGGCAGTGCCAAAGGAATGGCCCTGCTCTACCAAATGATGGTCCGTGGAGGAGAGCTCAACGGGGTGCAGTTTTTGTCTCCCAAAACCCTGGCGTATTGTCTAAGGGACTACACAGGAGAGCGCGTTGACACCATGATGGGAATGCCCATGCACCGTGCTTTGGGGCCGCACTTGAGAGGCGAGGGCATTAACACCCGGGGACTTGGTACTTTGGCGCATGCGGGCGTGTTCGGTCATGGAGGTGTGGGCAGTTCATATGTTTGGGCCGATCCTTTGCGCGCCTTTTCCTTTGCCTACATCACCAATACCCGTGCCCCTGAACCTTGGCATTCTCTGCGCATGGAGCGCATCAGCAATTTGGTGCATTTGGCCTTGCTGTAATGGGCTGAAGTGGCTGTGGAGAATGTAAAATAAGGGGTTTGTTGAATCTTTGATCCTGAATGCATTGGGCTCAGAGTTTTCTTTCTTTCAATTCCTTTATCTCTTATTAGCCCCCTATTTATGACCTCAGCATGGGTATTACCCGATCATTTGGCCGATGTATTGCCCTCTGAGGCAAGACACATTGAGGAGCTCAGGCGTTTGTTTTTGGATACCGCTCGCTCATACGGCTACGAGCTAGTCATGCCCCCATTGCTTGAGCATTTGGAGTCCCTTTTGAGTGGCACAGGCTCTAGACTAGATTTGCAAACGTTCAAATTGGTTGATCAACTCTCCGGTCGGACACTGGGGCTCAGAGCCGATACCACCCCTCAGGTGGCTCGAATTGATGCGCATTTGCTCAATCGAAGTGGTGTGTGTAGGCTGTGTTACTGTGGCCCAGTCCTTCACACACTACCTGAGAGGCCATATGCCACACGAGAACCCCTCCAATTGGGTGCTGAGCTCTATGGGCATGCTGGCATTGAGGCCGATTTGGAAATTCTCGACCTCGCTCTGTCTGGTTTGAAAGCCGTGGAGTGCCCAGGTGTCTTGGTTGATTTTGGGGACGCAAGGGTGGTGGGTATCTTGCTATCCAAAGCGTCCTGTGGCCTAGAGTTCAACCAAGAGATGACGCGCGCCTTGTCCCAAAAGGATATCAAAGGTGTGACTCGTTTGCTCAAAGAATTTTCTGTGGAACAATCCCTTGCCCGCGCCTTCACAGATCTTGTGCACTTGTACGGGGATGCCAGTGTTTTGGACCGGGCAGAGCAAGTCTTTGCAGCTTGGCCAGAGTTCAAGCCCGTTTTGAATGAGCTTCGTGCATTGAGTGCTCATTTGAAGGTACCCGTTGTTTTTGATTTGGCCGATGCCAGGGGCTACGGTTACTACAGTGGAGTGCGATTTGCCATTTACGTCCAAGGATGTGGGGACGCTTTGGTGAGAGGTGGTCGATACGATGAGGTGGGTGCTATTTTTGGTCGAGCCAGAAGTGCCGTGGGTTTCAGTCTAGACTTAAAAGCCTTGGTCGAAGTGGTTCCCAAGCACCCCAGAAAAGCGGCCATCAAAGCGCCCTGGGCTGAGGATGAGGGGTTGAGGCTTGCCATCACGGGTTTGCGCTCCCAAGGGGAGACGGTGGTGTGTGTGCTCCCAGGTCACAGCAGCGAGCTCGATGAGTTCGAGTGTGATCGACAATTGAGTTTGATCGCTGGCACTTGGACTGTGACCCAGCTATGAGGCCAACCAGGCCTAAAGCCTGGTTGGTGTTGTGTGAAAACTAAAGCAAAGTCAAATGAGATTTTTGCAGGCAATGAATGTGATTGGGTTGTGTAGATGAAAAGCATGAATAAAACACCTGGACGCAATGTGGTCGTCGTCGGTACTCAGTGGGGTGATGAAGGCAAGGGTAAATTGGTAGATTGGCTCACCGAATCGGCCGATGGTGTTGTTCGCTTTCAAGGTGGGCACAATGCAGGTCACACTTTGGTGATCAATGGCGTGAAGACCGCACTGCATTTGATTCCAAGTGGCATCATGCGCGAGGGCGTCAAGTGCTTTATTGGTAACGGAGTCGTCTTGTCAGTGACCAAGTTGCTGGAGGAGATTGCGGGTCTTGAGGCTGCTGGAGTGAGTGTGCGCGAGCGCCTTCGCATCAGCGTGGCTTGCCCTTTGATTTTGCCTTATCACACGGCCTTGGATGTTGCACGCGAGAGCTACAAAGAAAAGTCTGGTGGAACCAAAATTGGTACCACAGGTCGGGGGATTGGACCTGCCTACGAAGACAAAGTTGCTCGTCGTGCATTGAGAGTGCAAGATTTAAAGGACCCAGTGCGTTTTGCTGAAAAGCTCAAAGAGAATTTGAAGTTGCACAATCACATCTTGACCACAGTTTTAGGTGCTCCAGCGGTTGATTTTGATACCACGTTCGAAGAATGCATGTCCTATGCAAACATCATTGCTCCCATGGTGGCCGATGTCTCCAAAGAACTCAACGACATGCACGCCAAGGGTGAGTGCTTGCTCTTTGAAGGTGCTCAGGGCACTTTGCTGGACGTGGATCACGGCACATACCCTTATGTGACCTCGAGCAATTGTGTTGCGGGTAACGCTGCAGCTGGCTCGGGAGTGGGCCCTGGCCTCTTGCACTACATCTTGGGAATTACCAAGGCCTATTGCACCAGAGTCGGCTCTGGACCCTTCCCAACCGAATTGGCTTGGGAGACCCCAGGCACGGCTGGCTATCACATGGCAACCGTGGGTGCGGAAAAAGGGGTGACCACTGGGCGCTCAAGAAGATGTGGATGGTTTGATGCTGCGCTCCTCAAGCGTTCTGCCCAAGTCAATGGTTTGTCAGGACTTTGCATCACCAAGCTGGACGTGCTCGATGGGCTAGATCAAATCGAGTTGTGCACCCATTATTTAGTGGACGGCGAGGTGGTTGATTTGTTGCCCTTGGGGGCCGATGAGATCTCCAAGTGTGTTCCCGTCTACGAAACCATCAAAGGCTGGAGCAAGCCCACGGCGGGAGTCACTTCTTGGGAGGATTTGCCCTCAGAGGCTCAGCACTATTTGCGCAGAATTGAAGAGGTGACTGGCGTACCCGTTCACATGGTCTCCACCTCTCCCGATCGCAGAGATACGATGGTTTTAAAGCAACCCTTCTTGGCCGATTGAGCCCTTGAAGCAAGTTTTAAGTTTTGATTTTCTAAACACCGATTATTTTTAAAAGGCCAATGATATGTTGACAGAAGACGGTAAGCACTTGTACGTTTCTTATGACGAATACCACAACCTGATTGAAAAGTTGGCTCTCAAAATACACCACTCTGGTTGGCAGTTTGACAACATTTTGTGTTTGGCCAGAGGGGGCATGAGACCCGGGGACATTTTGTCAAGAATTTTTGACAAGCCACTGGCCATCATGAGCACCAGTTCCTATAGAGCTGAGTCTGGTACTGTTCAGGGTCACTTGGATTTGGCACGCTACATCACCACCCCAAAGGGTGAAATCGCGGGCCGTGTGTTGTTGGTGGACGATTTGGCCGACTCAGGTCACACTTTGAAAGCGGTTGTGGACATGCTCAAACACAATTACGCACCCATCACAGAACTCAAGACGGCGGTCATTTGGACCAAGGGGTTGTCAAGTTTTGAGCCCGATTACTGCACCGAGTACTTGCCCACCAATCCATGGATTCATCAGCCTTTTGAGGGCTATGACAGCACTCGACCTGAGCAGTTGATTGAGAAATGGACCGTTTGAGTTAAAGCGACCCCCTTGGGGCTTGGCCATCACACCACGGAATTGGAGAGCCCCATGAGTTCTGATCAAAAGGGTGAAAGCCCCACACAACATGTGAATGCCACAGGGCTCATTCACCACGATTACCGAGCACCCTTGGGGTTTGAGTCGCCTCAGACCCCAGTCTACAAAGCTTCAAGCGTCATCTTCCCCTCGGTGCGAGAGATGCAAACGCGCAATTGGGAAGACCGAAGTGCTTACACCTATGGGCTTCACGGTACACCCACAACCTTTACTTTAGAGTCCAAATTGGCCCATTTGGAGGGGGGTGAGCAATGCTTGCTCCTACCCAGTGGGCTGTCAGCTTTGGCTTGTGTGAATGCGGCTTTGCTATCCAGTGGAGATGAGGTGTTGGTCCCAGACAATGCTTATGGGCCTTTGTGGTCGATGTTGAGTGGCCAATTCAAAAAGTGGGGTATCCAAAGCACCCGCTACAACCCACTGGATGCCCAGGATTTGAGTCGCAAAATCAACCCCGACACGCGTTTGGTCTGGCTTGAGGCTGCGGGTTCGGTGACGATGGAGTTTCCAGATCTTTTGGGACTCCTGCAAGTCTGTCATGAGCGCGGTGTCACAACAGCACTGGATAACACATGGGGTGCTGGCTTGGCATTTAGGCCTTTTGAGCTTTTGGGCACCTCCAGCTCAGCCCATGGCTCCAGTGGCGTTGATATCTCGGTTCACGCACTCACAAAGTACCCCAGTGGAGGGGCAGATTTGTTGATGGGAAGTGTCATCACCCGAGACAAATCTTTGGCCAAGCGGCTCTCCAAGTACCATGAGCAATTTGGTTTGGGTGTGGGTGCCAATGATGTGGAGAGCGTTTTAAAGGGGTTGCAAAGTTTGGTGCTTCGCTACGACGCGCAAGATCATGCGGCACGCACATTGGCCAGATTTTTAATGGGTGAGCCCTCAGTTGCCCAAGTCTTGCACCCCGCGTTGAGTGGCTCACCAGGCCACCAGCATTGGAGAGCCGTGACCTGCTCAGAAATGCGCCATGAAGGGCGTGCCGCGGGAATCTTCAGTGTGATCTTTAAGCCCTCCAATCCCCTTCAAGCCATTCATGCGTTTTGTGAACGCTTAAAGCTCTTCAAGCTCGCCTACAGTTGGGGTGGTCCCATGAGCTTGGTCATGCCCTATGAGTTGGAGCTCATGCGCAAAGGCTCATTGGCACACTTGGAGCGAGGTCATTTGGTTCGTTTTTGCATTGGCTTGGAGTCTGTCGAGGACTTGCAAGCGGATTTGTCTCGTGGCTTGCAGGGTTTAAGCGCTTAGGGTTTAAGAGCCTAGAGAGTGCAAGTTCAAGAGGTTTTTGCTCAAGCCCTCAAAATGTGAGGTTTCATGTCCCTCGAGCACATGCACCAAAGCGCTGGGTAGTTGCTTGAAGTTTTTCTTCATCGAGCTGAAGTAGGTCGGATCGTAGTGGTTGATCAAAAGAGATTGCACGACCTCTGGGATGCGGCCCTCCTCGATTAACGCACACCAATTGCGGACCATCTCTTGTCCCCTGAGGGGAATCAAGGCTTGGAGTTTCTTTTGAAAAAGAAGTGGGTCTTCGACCAAATGTGGATAGTCTTCGATCAAAAGAGCTACACGGCAAGCCAAGGGCAGTTCAACCACGTGGCAAGGACTCGCTCTCATGGCGTTGATCAAAGCTTCAGGCACGCTTAGGTTGCCGACTTTTTTGCTTTCAGATTCAATGAAGACCACGCGAGCTGGATCCATGTGATGGAGTTGCTCCCAAATCAATGTGTCAAAGTGTTTTTGTGAAGGTTGTGCTTGATTGGGAGTGAATCCCAAGACCGAGCTTTTGTGTTGCGCCAAACCCTCGAGGTCGAGCACTTGCGCGCCTTGTTTTTTGAGGGTTTGGAGCAGGCGCGTTTTTCCAGAACCTGTGGGCCCCGCGATCACTTCAAATTGAAAGGGGGCAATCAAACTCTCCAAGTCTTGCATCACCTGTTGGCGAAAGGCCTTGTAGCCACCTTCAAGCAAGTGGACTTTAAAGCCAATTTGAGACAGTACCAGCGAGAGCGAGCCGCTGCGGTTGCCTCCTCGCCAGCAATAGATGAGGGGTTGCCAATTTTTGGGTTTATCCAAGACATGGCGCTCAATGTGTTTGGCGATGTTGGCGGCGACCAAGGCAGCACCTTTTTTCTTGGCTTCAAAGGCACTGGTTTGTTTGTACAAGGTGCCCACCAAAATGCGTTCTTCGTTGTCTAGGACGGGCCAGTTCACCGCCCCAGGCCAGTGGTCAAGGGCAAACTCCCCTTCGCTGCGCACGTCGATGATGAGGTCAAAGGGTAGGGGGGCTTTGGTGCTCAATGGCGGTGCTTGGAGTGAATCACTCGAGCCCAAGGGCTCAGCATGCTTCAAAGCCAGTGCGGATGACCAGCGCTGGGTGGCCTCTTGGGCTGGAATCAATTGAACGTTCAATGAGAACTCGCAGTCAGAATTTTTTCAAGGGTTGGCCACATCCCCTCCAAAATGAAGGGGTGCGCTTTGGCCAGGGGGTGGAGTTGATCGTCTTGAAACCAAGCGCGCAAGTCACGCTCATTGGGAGCAAGGGTTTTTAAATGGTGCTCTAGACCGGCGAGCAAAAAAGGCACCAATGTGCAATGCTGCTCTTTGGCCACTTTTGAGAAGACCATTTTGAAGTCTTCATTGTACTGGGGGCCATAGTTGGGGGGGACTTGCATGCCGATCAACACCACCTTTGCCCCTTTTGATTGACACAAAATAACCATCTTTTCTAAATTGCTTTGCGTCATCCTTAGGCTCAAACCTCGAAGCGCATCGTTGGCTCCCAGTTCAATCAAGACCACTTGAGGTTGCGTACTCTCCAAGAGTTGAGGCAGACGAGAGAGGCCACCCGAGGTGGTGTCCCCGCTGATGCTTGCGTTGACCACCTCCAAGGAGGCGGCTTGTTGGCGAAGCCTCTCGCTCATCAATGCGACCCATCCGCTGCCTTTGGCTAGGCCATATTCTGCGCTCAATGAATCCCCTAAAACCAACACCTTGTGAGGGGCTGTGTTGAGGGCTGCCCCACCGAGCAAGAAGATTCGAGTAAAGTCGCGTCGTCTGAGTGCTGAAAACATGCTCATCTGTGGCCGATGTTTCTTGAATGCGTTGAATGGAGAGACCGGGTATGGGTGGGTGTTGTTGCACGTCGCCATGAGGATTTCGAGCTCAAAGGCACTTCGCTTTGACTTCGAGGCCATCTGCGTATTTTAAGTCACACTTACCCTAGGATCTTTCATTCATGTCCTCCCCCATCTTGCAAGTTCAACGGCTCAACAAAGTGGTCCATGATGTAGGGGGAGAGCTGCACATTTTAAGAGACGTCGATTTTTCCTTGAATGCGGGTGAGAGTTTGGCCATCGTAGGTACCTCAGGATCGGGCAAAAGCACTCTATTGGGTCTCATGGCGGGTCTAGATACGCCAAGCTCAGGGAGGGTGCTTCTGATGGGGGAGGATTTCAGTGCATTGAGTGAGGATGAGCGCGCCCAAAAGCGCGCACGCTCCATGGGCTTTGTCTTTCAAAGCTTTCAATTGCTGGCGCACTTGAGTGCGTTGGAGAACGTGCAACTGCCCTTGGAGCTGATGGGACACCCCGACCCCAAGGGGCAGGCCCAGGAGATGCTCAAGCGGGTGGGATTGGCGTCAAAGGTCAAGCAATTGCCCAAGGTGCTCAGTGGTGGGGAGCAGCAACGGGTCGCATTGGCCAGGGCTTTTGCTTGTGAGCCCAAACTCTTGCTGGCCGATGAG
>CAIKYO010000010.1 GCA_903831655.1 uncultured Burkholderiales bacterium | reverse complement strand
GTTAAAACTTGCCGATGAAATTCATCGAATGCGAAAACGCTTGGCATCTCTTCCTGAGGACACCAAAGGACTGACCCCGCTGCAAAAGTCTCTAGAGCGTTTGGAGTCTGAGTTGGCAGAGCAAGGCTATGAGATTGTTGACCATACAGGCATGGTCTATACCGAGAACTTGTCCGTGAAAGCACGTTTTGTCCCTAGTGACGATCTTGGTCCTGATCAAAAAATAATCAGCAAGGTGGTAGTTCCCCAGGTGAATTACAAAGGCGTGATGATCAGGATGGCAGATATTGAAGTAAGCATTGGATCTTGAGTAAGGAATTGAAATGAGACAGAAAATTGACTACGGCATCGACCTTGGCACTACCAATTCAGCCATCGCACGAATGGATGCAGGTGAGGCGCGCATCATCAAGAGCGATGACAATCAAATGGACACTACTCCATCGTGCATCTATTTCAACAAAAAGAAGACGATGTTTGTGGGGCAGAACGCAAAGAACTTAATTGAAAGTGAGGCGTTGTCTGCATTTAAATCTCGCCGTCAGACTCCCAGCAATGGCTACCAAGAATTCAAGCGGACTATGGGGACGGACCATAAATATGAGTCTGCATACATGGAGCGTAGCTTCTCGTCAGAGGACCTCTCTGCAGAGGTGCTCAAAAAGCTAAGGGGCTATATCCGCGATGAGGAAGTCGGATCTGTTGTGATCACTGTTCCGGCCATGTTCAAGCAACACCAGATTGATGCGACTCAGCGTGCAGCCGAATTGGCTGGCTTCAAGTATTGCGAACTACTTCAAGAGCCGATCGCAGCGTCAATCGCGTATGGAATCAAAGCCAGTGCTAACAGCGGGCACTGGTTGGTATTCGACTTTGGTGGGGGCACTTTTGATGCTGCGCTTATGTATGTAGACGATGGGATTATGAAAGTCGTCGATACAGAGGGGGACAACCATCTCGGCGGCAAGAATATTGATTCAGCAATCGTTGACCAGTTATTTATTCCTGAAATTGAAAAGCAGTGCGAGATCGACAACGTTTTATCCGATGAACTTAGCAAAAAATTGCTGCAGGACGCGTTAAAGCGCTATGCCGAACAGGCCAAAATCACTCTTTCGTCCAAGAGTTCATGGGATCATTTTCTTGAGGATTTTGGTCCGGACGATGATGGCGAAGAGATGCAGGTCGAGTTGACCATCTCACTAGAACAATATGAAAAGGTCTGTGGACCGTTGTTCCAGAAAGCTATCGACATCTGCAAGCATCTTCTGGATCGGAACAAGTTGACTGGTAGCGACCTGAGCTCAATCGTCTTAGTTGGAGGGCCAACTTTTTCTCAGACATTGCGCAGGATGCTGAAGGAACAGATCTCTAGTCGTATTGATTCAACTATTGATCCTATGACTGCAGTAGCCAATGGGGCGGCTCTTTTTGCCTCAACAAAGAATATTCCCAGCGATCACCAAAAACGCGACACTAGCAAGGCGCAGCTCACCCTTAAGTACCCCGAAACGACGGTTGAATCCCATGAAAATCTGGGTATTCGAGTTGATCGAAATAAATCCACCGCTAACCTTCCGTCTTCATTCTCCATTGAGGTGATCCGTGCAGACAGTGGATGGTCGAGCGGAAAGGTGGAAATGGATGGTGATGCAGAAATCATCGAGGTTGTTCTCAACAACGGCAAGGCCAATCAATTCGACATCAAACTTTTTGGCTCTGATGGATCAATTATTCCATGCGAACCAAACTCTATAACCATCATCCATGGCTTGAAGATTGCCAACCCCACCTTGCCTTACTCCATTGGTCTAGAGGTGTACAACACCATGGATGGTAAGCAGGGTGTGTACGCTTTCAAAGGCCTTGAAAAGAATAAAACTCTCCCCGCAAAAGGCAAGGGTTCATATAAGACAGCGAAAGACATTCGGCCAGGTAATCACTCGGACAAATTCTCTGTTCAGTTTTACCAATTCTCCTTCGGAGATGAAGGATCCCGGGCGATTCTGAATGACCCATTTGGTGGCGCAACCATTACAGGCGATCAGTTGCCCGCAATGCTCCCAGCGCAGAGCGAAGTTGAACTCACGTTAAGCATTGATGCTTCGCGTCGCAAATCCCTCTCTATTTACATTCCGAGCTTGGATGAGACCATCGACGTTGAATTTGAAAGCAATACTAAAACCTCTGAAGATGTCACCGATCTGATGGGTGATGTTGAGCAAGCTCGAGAGGTCGCTGAGAAACTTGAATCTAGTGAGCAATCTACTGATGTTTCTGAGTTCAAAAACCAGTTGAATGAAGTCGAACGCCTGTTGAACAATCGAGGCAAGGACGCAGGCGTTAAGGATGAAGCTCGTCAAAAACTACAAAGAACATTTATTGCGCTGGAAAAAATCGAATCCACCAATATGTGGCCGGAGCTTGAGTCCAAATTGGACTCGGCAATGGAATATCTCTTGGTTAATGATGAGCGCTATGGCAACGAGAAATCACAGCAACTAGTCGCGGACTATCAAAAGCGTGTTCGACATGCTAAGTCTGAGAAGAACTACAACGCCGGGAAGCAACTTCTCGATGAGATTAACGCTTTCTCGTTTGCCTTGATTGGGCAAGACATAGGTTTGTGGATGAGTTGGATCAAAGACTACGACCAAGACTTTGAGACCACTGAATGGACTGATAGGCGCGAAGCTCGTCGCGTGCTCAACGACGCGAAGACGATGATCGCCACCAATCCTTCGAAGTCGAAGGTTGAAGAAGCTGTTCGAAAACTCTGGTCTTTGATGCCCAAAGAAAAGCGAGAGGCTGCCCAGCGTGCTAGTGACGACATCTTGCGCCAATGAGGTTTAGATGAAAAAGCGCGGCGCCCTCGCCAGAGGGCAAGTAATCGATGGAACCTACGAGGTCCTCTTCTTCATAGGCGAAGGGGCTTTTGGGGAGGTGTACCGCGTCCAACACAAATACCTAGGCGTTCAGGTCTTCAAGCTTTTCAAAGAGGACTTTGAAAAATCTGTCGACATTGAGGAAATTTCCAGAGAAGCTCGAGTACTATCAAAGGTTACCCACCCCAATGTGGTACGAGTCTTTGAGTGCAACTCATTTCAGTTGAACGATAAGTCCAGACACTTTCTCACAATGGGATTCGTATCTGGGGAGACGCTGACTCAACTTTTGGCTCGCCGCATCAACTTGTCACGTGCAGAAGCTGTCAACATCATGATTGATGTGCTCGAGGGACTGAATCACGTCCACTCGATGGAACCGCCGATCATTCATCGAGACATCAATCCAGACAATATTCTGCTGTCTTATGACGGAGTAACACCTCGCGGCTTGCTTTCAGATTTTGGTTTAGCACAGCCTTTGGACGCCAACGAGCATTTGCCAGGCGCTGCTGGTCGCTATCCCTATATGGCTCCTGAGTGTTTTTGGGGTACGTACATCCTGTCCAGCGATGTGTTCTCTGCAGGCGTTACCTTGTATCGTGCTGTGACGGGTATACATCCATGGCAGTACGAGATCGAGTGGGAAGACACAGATCCAGAAGACGTTGTCACTGAAATTTCTAGAGCGCGTAAACAAACGCCTCGCGCTGCTTCCTTTCATTTAGTAGATGAAGATGATCGCCTTGATGAGATTCTGTTTAAAGCGATGGAGCGCGATCTAGAAAAGCGATATCGCAATGCTGGTGAATTCTTGGCGGCTTTGAAGAATTGGCGCGACGGTGTAGTTGAAGATCTGCCTAATCGGTTGCGCGACACATCAAGTTCCGCGCTGCCAAACAAAGACTATTCAGCTAAGACACAGGGCAAAGGTTTTGATCTCATCGCAGGCATGCATGAGCTCAAGGAGACCTTGTATCATGACATCATTCGCCCTCTGTCGGAGCCAGATCTCTACAAAGAGTATGGGGTTTCACCGCCGAATGGAATGCTGCTTTACGGCCCTCCTGGATGCGGCAAGACCTACATTGCACAGAAGTTGGCAGAAGAAATTGGTTATAACTACATTGAAGTTAAGCCATCCCATATTGCCAGCATCTACATCCACGGCACACAGGAAAAAATTGGCAAGATGTTCAAGGAAGCAGAAGAAAAAGCTCCAACGCTCATCTTTATCGATGAGGTGGATGCGGTTTTGCCAAGTCGCGATGCTCGAATTGACCAGCATATGTCTTCTGAAGTGAATGAATTCCTAGCGCAGATGACCAACTGTGCTGACAAAGGAATCTTCATTGTGGCCGCAACTAACCGTCCTGAGAACATCGATGCAGCAATCATGCGTACAGGGCGGATCGACAAGGTTGTTTATCTTTCACCGCCAGATGTATTTGCTAGGCAGGAAATGCTGAGGCTTTACCTGAGAAACAGACCGGTATCTGATGACATTGATCTCACCACCTTAGCTGGGCTCATGGATGGATATGTCTCAAGTGACATCAAATTCTTAGTCAACGAGGCTTCTCGCCTTGCGCTCAAAGACCGGCTCAAGATTTCGGATGCCCAGTTCGAAGCTGTCTTGAAGCAGCACCAACCCTCGATTTCACGTGAGCAGGTTCGTTCATACGAAAAGTTCCGTGACAAGCGCACCTTCACTTCCGAAGACTGAGGTGAGGTTGCATGGAGTTGGTACTGAAAAATCCGTTTCGCGTACTTGGTCTGCCTGTCAGTGCGAGTAGTCGAGAAGTTGCCAAGCGTGTTTCAGACCTAGAAATGTTTGCCGAGCTCGGTAAGGAAAAAAAATATCCTGGAGACTTACCTAAGATAGGCGAGATCGATAGATCTCTGGATTCCATCAAAGATGCAGCCAGACGTATTGAGCTGCCAGAGATGCGAGTTTTTTACTCTTTCTTTTGGTTCCACAAGGGGGATGCAGTAGACGATCTTGCTCTAGAGTGTTTAGAAGTTTTTGATTTGGATGCAGACAAAATTTGGTGCAAGCAACTCGACAAGCAAATGGGCATCGGTAAGGCTTCATGGCGAATTAATCGAGCCGTTTTTTCTCTAATGATGGTAGATGTTTTAGAACATCTTACAGCATCGTATTTTGAGCGGGCTTTGATGGATTTCGCATTTGCATTAGAAGGTCTATACGACGAAACGACGAGGTCAATACCAGGCGCGGCTCAAGTATCTGCACAAAAGGTGCGTGAATTAGTTGTTGATGCATTGATTGATGTAGCTGTCAAATCACTAGCTCAGATTTATGGGCCAAATGCCTCGAAAGTTCTCCAGCATTGTTTGCATTTTCACGACGAGACGTTAGCGTATATTACAGCGAAATTGACTAATCCATTAGCTAATTCCATTCAAGATGCAGTCAATCAAAGCAAGGCAAAGCGTGATGAAGGAACTTCCATAGATGACCTGAGGCGGAAGAACGGTCTTTCGAAAGTTGAACAATTTGTATATTCCCTCAGGGACTCGCTAGGGGATAAGAATTCATACTTTCAAGCTATTGCCAATAGTTTTGCTGATGAAGTGATTGCCTGTGCAATCAACGCTATCAATCAACATAAGGCGGTGCCAACTGCAATTGTGTTGGCAGAGTGGGCTGCTGAGCTTCCATCATACGGTCAGTCAAGAAAATGGCTTATAGAGCAACGTAGAAAGATTCTGACTTGGGATTCGGACTATGTAACAGAAGAAGAGCCACATGATGACCTTGCAGATATCGAAGCAGATTTGGAGTGCGATGAAGAGAGCGAAGTTGAAATTAATCCGTCACCACCAAGGAAGATAGTGCTAACAAGCACCACTATATGTCCCGGCTGTTCGAAGCGATTCGAGCCTTCAGAGGTGGCCGAATACACCGACTTTGGTGTGCGTTGCCCACATTGCAGACAGTCCATTGTGTTGTGAGGAGATAACAAAAATGACCGCTCAAATTTCAAAGAATTTGCTCCTTGAAGACGAGAAGCATGCAACGTTTGCGAACCCCTTTGGCTTCTACTGTGCGCTTAGAGGGGAATTGCCGAAGTTCGCATCCAATTGCAGTTAAAAAAATAAGAAAGGAGTAGTAATTGAAATTGTCATCTCGTTGGCACCGACACATTCTTTGCGCGATCAGCTTTCTGTAGGTTTGCATATCTGCGATGGCCTCGGACATTTCTGGTCGCGTAGTCGGAGTCTCTGATGGAGACACGATTACGGTGCTGGTTGACGGACACGAAAACGCAAAGTTCGAGTGACTGGTATAGATGCCCCGGAGAAGTCACAACCGTTTGGTTCGGTCTCAAAGAGAAATCTTTCTGACCAAGTATTTGGTAAGAGCGTTACCATGGAATAAGACAAGAAAGACAAGTACGGTCGTGTCTTTGGACAGGTTTTGGTTAGTGGTACTGACGTCTGTTTAGAGCAAATTAAAGACTGCCTAGCATGGAACTACAAGCAATATGCGAAATAACAGTTAAAGAGTCTAAGATCGGCATATGCAAAAGCTGAACAGCAAGCTCAATTCTGAAAAATTGGGCAGTGGAGTATACCTAACCCGAATCCCCCATGGAAGTTTAGGAACTCTGAAAAGCCTCAAGGAAAACGACGAATCAAAGAGAAAAACTGAGATAAAGACTGGAGAACAAGATGGGACTATTTAATTTTTTAAACGGAAAGAAGCGCAAGGAAGAAAAAGAGGCGATGGAGTTGATCGCGATGTTTGCGCAACATCAATCCGAATCCAGGCAAGGGGCGGTGGACGCCGATGAACTACCTAACGGTGTGGGGCCGTTCGGACTTGTTAAGACAAACCCCATCCCGACTCGAAACGTAAGAGGCTCAGATGACTACTTGTCACGCCTAAGAACGATGCGTGGATTACGGCTTGATGCTCAACGTGTGGGTTCAACAAGTGCTAAAGAAATCACAAGCGGAATGATTGATATGTATTTAGTCAGTGCTGACGGACAGGAAGTGAGACTGTACATATGCCCGTATCACAAAAAAAATTCAAATAAAGCACCTGACGGATTCATCTTAACATAACCAAAGGAGACAGTAGTGTGACTTTTTGACTTGTTCGGCGGTAATAAGAAACCCGAAACCCCCATGGATGTTTTTATCAAAACATTTACGGTGATCCGCCGCCAGCTAAGCGTGCAAAGTTATCGGAGGCTGTTGATCTTGTAAACGATCTCTTAATGGGAAAGGTTACAGAGCGGGAAAACGTGACACTCGCAACGCGGTTGAATAGCGGTTCGATCCCCTGCTCAACACACGATCTTGCTTTATCGGTTGCGTTAAATTATTTTAAAAATCCAACCAGAATTTCTAGGCTGGGATCAGCACAGCTCATTGCCCGGATGTCGATGATTAAATGGTTGCATGAGAAGAAGGTAGCTCCCATGCTTATTGACAGTTTCGAAAACACGCTCTTCTAACTTTACAAGCCTAGAGGGTGAAATGAACAAAAGTGCCCTCCCCGGAGGGAGCATTGTTAAAAGGCTTGGGTCGACTTGTTATTATTAATCTTACAGATATCTACAACCCTAATCTACTAAGGCGTCTATTTACAACAATATAAGAATTAGCCCCTAAAAAAAGGAGGTTCTTTACTTTTGCCGTTGTGTTTCGCTAAAGGAGCCTGTATGAGTCTGTGCAACTTTGTAGTTTAAAAAATATCATCTCTATATATGTTCCAAATGGTCGCGGAGGATTCGCTCATCCCATTGCTTACGTCTAGCCCGCTCCCCGCTCCGCCTTAATAGCCGCCAGATCTTTTCGTAGACGACCATTCATAAATATTTGATTACTTCTTGATCACCTCCAACGTTAGTATATTTTTAAGTGATGTTTTATTATTCATTTGTATATCAGTTTTTTTATCAAAACTGTCCATCTTCATTAACAAGTTTT
>CAIKYO010000009.1 GCA_903831655.1 uncultured Burkholderiales bacterium | reverse complement strand
GTAGCTCCATTAGTACCTGCAGCGCCGGTTGCTCCCGTTGCTCCCGTTGCGCCGATCGTTCCTTGCGCACCCGTCTCTCCTGTGGGACCCACGCTACCCATTGCACCTTGCGGGCCGACAAATCCTGGAACGCCCTCACTTCCCGTTGCACCAGTTGGACCTTGCGCACCGGTCTCACCTGTACTTCCAGTTGCTCCAGTTGCACCGGTGCTACCAGTGGCCCCCGTTGCCCCCGTGCTTCCTGCCGCCCCGGTCTCTCCTTTGAGTCCCGAAACTCCTTGTGGCCCGACTAGGGATGACAAATTAGCCGAGGTGTCACCAGTTTTATAAGCAACGAATTTAATTCCAGCCGTTGAGAAAGCAGTGGCCGAAGCTTGGCTACTCGCTAAAAATACTGAGCCAAGGCATGCAAGTAGCAACATGACTCTTGAAAATAAATGCTTGGTCATAACTAAGCCTAGGTGAGTTCAACTTCAAGATTCTCGCCAGTTGTAGTGATACTTGAAATCGCCTCTTGTCCTAAGAATTTTCTATGACGTTTAATTGCAATCCAGACTGTCATCAGAATTATTGGTAGGAGAATGTCAGTGAAGATAAAGATCGGAAAACTTCTCAGGTATCCAAAATAGAATGCGCCGGATTGCACGTATCTGGTTACCTGAGAAATTATTAAACTTACTGGCCATAAAAGGGCGCAGAAAGGCAGAAATCTTCCGACCTTAGTGGATCCTGATGAATAGAGAAGCAAGAGAATAGGAGCCAAGGTAGATATCGATATCCAGCCTGCTGTTGAGATTACTAACTCAAACCTACGTAAAACATTTTGGTTGCCGAGGGGATTAAAGAAAAAGAAATCAGGAAAGGTGGCTATTGTCAGCCAATAGACAAGGAAGTTCATGGCCGCGATAACATTGATTGCGAACAATGACAAATCAATTGCCTTTGAAATTTTCACCTGAACCCCACAGCCGAACACTTTTGTGTCCTTTAGATATTTTTAGTGTAGGGATCGTTCCTAAAGATCGTCTGTCGGGTCCTGCGTAACCAACTCAAGATAAATACAACATAGAGGCAGACCAAATTAATGCCATTGACGCCCTTGCGTTTACTTCGCCAACCCGACGACTAATAGAGTTAGACCAATAACTGGGGGAGATGCTTGAATGATTGCGGCACGGCGAGAACTCTTTACGCTTAAATAAAGCACTAGACCGGCGCCAACAATGCTTGAGGCACCAGCGATAAGGAGGGTATAACCAATTGCTGATTTGATCCCCAGTGTTATGAATCCTGCAATGATCTCGAGGGAGAGAAAGAGATTGTAAAAGCCTTGGTTGAATGCCATGGGACGAATGATTTCAGCATCTTCTTGACTTCGAATTCCGAAAGTCTTCCAGGTCTTTGGTTTACGCCACGCGATACTTTCTAGGAAGAATACATAAATATGAAATAGAGCCGAGAGGGCGATTAACGTTGACCCTGCAGCTAGCAAGAAAGTCCTCATAACAGGCAGTATTCCACCTCTTTGAGCGTAAATCCCTCTCTTTTTTATAGGTAATCGGTTTAATAGGACTTCACTCTGACTCTTAGAATGTATTGAAAAAACTCTTTACTCTGGTCAGGAATTGAAGCATCCTTCTCTCAATCTATTCTTTGACGCGAAAGGTGGAACGATGCAGCGATACATTATTGAGAGAGAAATTCCCGGAGCAGGTGCTCTTGGCGAGGAAGACC
>CAIKYO010000008.1 GCA_903831655.1 uncultured Burkholderiales bacterium | reverse complement strand
CTGGAATGACCGGGGTAGCAGCTCAATTATGTGGGAACAAAAATGAGGTTCAGTCTTTAGGTTATCAGGTTAAGGACGACGGAGTAATACTAAAAGAAGAATTCGATATAAACAACAAAAAGATCTGGATTCCTTTTTCAAAACTGGGCGCGCGTTCTGCAATACTTAATGATTTATCCCCCGCAGCCTCATTTATTGCATATAACTACAATAATTCAGCTGCAATCGAAGGAAATGATGATGAGCTCATTACGCTAATTAATGAGATTGAGGTCGACTTAAAGTGGCTATACGAAACCAAACACACCACTGGAGGCGTAGGAAAAATAAACTACACGATATTTACTGATGTTTTTATTTGCCCAAATTGTGCCGGTGAATTCCCATATTGGGGGGCCGCAGTCAGCAAGGACAGATTAACAATATTAAATGAATTCGACTGCCCACATTGTTCTACAAAGCTGAATAAAAGAACCGTCGAGCACGCTTGGCTAAATAAAATGGATATTGCCCTAGGAAAGGCAGTAAAACAAATAAAACGGGCTCCAGTATTAATCAACTATTCATACGCGGGCAAGAGGTTTGAAAAAATTCCCGATGAATTCGACTTAAAGATAATTCATGATTTAGATGAAAAAATAATACCATTTGAATACCCAACTTCTAAAATACCGAAAGGTGACAAAACGGGGGAGCCAATTCGTATTGGGATAACACATGCTCACCAATTTTATACAAAGCGAAATCTTTGGGTGCTGGCTGCTCTTTGGGCAAAATTTTCTAAACATCCAAAGGGTAGGCTCGCCCTTACATCGGTAATTATTAAAACAGCGAGTTTGTTACACAATGTTGGATTAAAGGACGGGAAGATAAATTTAGCCGGTGCTTTACCAAACGCAATGTATATTCCATCTAACTTGGCTGAGAGAAATATCTTCGAACTTGTAAAAGGGAAAATATCTGATTTTAAAAATGCCAATCTTGATCGAATCAAAGGCAAACAACTAGTTTGTTTAAGCTCTTTGAGCTCACCATTAATTAGCAATCAAGCAGCAAATTCATTCGATTATATTTTTATTGACCCGCCATTCGGGTCTAACTTGCATTACTCAGAGTTAAGTTTTCTCTGGGAGGCTTGGCTCGGCATTGTTACAAACAATAAATGCGAAGCTATTGAGAATCGGTCACAAAATAAAAAGATCGATGAGTATAGGATATTAATGACTGCATGTTTCAGGCAGGCTTTCATTGCGCTAAAACCAACGAGATGGATAACCGTTGAATTTTCCAATACTAGCGCCTCTGTTTGGAACAGCATTCAAACATCTCTTACAGAAGCTGGTTTCGTCATTGGTAATGTCGCAGCTTTGAATAAAGGTCAAGGTACATTTAACTCACAAACAAACACTACTTCGGTAAAACAGGATCTGGTAATTTCGGCATATAAGCCTGATGAAAATCTAAAGAAAGATATCGAAAATTCTGGCGCTACGGTTAATTCAATATGGGACTTTGTTGATGGTCACTTAGCCCATCTACCTGTTGTGATAATAAAAAATGGCGAACTTGATTTCATAAGCGAACGAGAGCCACGAATTATTTTTGACAGAATGATTGCATTCTTCATTGGGAACAACGCGCAAGTCCCGATGTCTTCGCACGAGTTTCAAGCTGCACTAAGTCAAAGACATGCTATCCGGGACGGCATGATTTTCAATTCAAAACAAGTTATTGAATATGACAAAAAGCGACTTCAAACGGCCATTGCACCTCAGATGGAGTTATTTGTGGCGGACGAAAGGAGCGCAATTGACTGGTTATCTGACTTTCTTAAAAATCGACCTTCAACATATCAAGAGATAACTCCAGAGTTTTTAGGGCAACTTGGTGTTGGTTGGAAGAAGCATGAGGCAAAACCAGAGTTAAGTGCTCTACTGGAAGATAGTTTCCTCAAATATGACGGGACGGGTGAGGTGCCTAGTCAAATACACAGTTATCTTTCCTCAAATCACAAAGATCTTCGTAGCCTCGATAAAAGCCACCCATCACTGGTTTCGAAGGCTAAAGATCGTTGGTATGTACCTGATCCCAACAAAGCTCAAGACTTAGATAAGAAGCGCGAGAAGGCATTGCTAAAAGAATTCCAGGTGTACCAAGCGGCTACGGGTCGGAAATTGAAGGAATTTCGTCTTGAGGTACTACGCGCTGGATTTAAGGACGCATGGGGAACAAAAAATTACAAAGCCATCATCTCGATCGCCCAGAAAATCCCTGAAGAGGCATTGCAGGAGGACGAAAAGCTGTTGCTTTGGTACGACCAGGCGCTCACGCGTACAGAGGCCGGTGCCTGATGGCAAAAAGCGGCCAAGTATCTGTTGAACACGACGTAGGGGTGTGGTGCTGGCATGTGCGACTTGCCGCGCCCTGCCGAGTTGTGGACAGGCAAGATATGTGGGGCGAAACTGCATATCGGGTATGGTTGCCCACCAAGGATGCTGTTGTACGCGCGCGATCTCTAGACTTAGCCCTACTCGATAGCATTCAACCGAGCGTTTCACAGATCCTGCACATCGCATCTGCAGCCAAGCTGCTGGACGCTTTAGAGGACAACCTTCTGCTGGCACCTATCCAGTCCAGCGTGGTTCCGTTGCCGCACCAGCTCTATGCACTCAACCGTGCCATGAGTCAGCACCGCATCCGCTACCTGCTTGCCGACGAAGTGGGCCTGGGCAAGACTATCGAGGCAGGTTTGATCCTGCGCGAACTTAAACTTCGTGGCATGGCCAAGCGCGTCTTGGTCGTTGCCCCCAAAGGACTTGTGCGCCAGTGGCAAGCTGAAATGCGTTTGCACTTCAGCGAAAAGCTTCAATACATTGACCCAGCGGAGCTTGCGGCCTTTCGACAATGGCGCAACGATGAGGAAAACCTGTGGCGCTTACATGACCAAGTGATCTGCTCACTGGATTCAGTCAAGCCTATTGAAAGCAGAAAAGGCTGGAGCCTAGAGCAGCTGAACAACTACAACCGCGAGCGGTTTGAGGATTTAATTTCAGCGTCATGGGATCTGGTGATTATTGATGAGTCTCACCGCATGGGCGGGAGCACTGACCAAGTCGCACGCTACAAGCTTGGCGCAGCACTGGCCGAAGCTGCTCCTTATTTGCTGCTACTCTCGGCAACGCCTCACCAAGGCAAGACCGACCAGTTTCTGCGCTTGATGCAGTTAATTGACAGAGATTCTTTTCCGGACGAAGGCAGCGTCAGCAGAGACCGTGTTCGGCCTTTCGTGATTCGTACTGAAAAGCGAAACGCGATTGATGCAGAAGGTCAGCCCCTTTTTAAACCTCGCATCACCCGACTCCAAGCTGTGGCGTGGCAAGCCCGGCACGGTGCGCAGCAGCGGCTGTATGAATCTGTCACAGACTACGTCCGGCATGGGTACAACCAGGCACTGGCGGCCAAGCAGCGACACATTGGGTTCTTGATGATCTTGATGCAGCGGCTCGTGACGTCGAGCACAGCAGCCATTCGCACAACGCTGGAGAAACGGCAAGCGTTGCTCAATGAACCGCAGCCGCAAGCATCGCTTTTCGACTCAACTGAGCTGGACGAGTGGGCCGAACTTGACGGGCAAAGCCAAGTGGACATAGCAGTTCAGACCTCTGGATGGGCGCAGGAAAAAGCTGAGGTTGACCTGTTGCTGGATCTTGCCCGAGAAACTGAAGCTCAAGGCACTGACGCAAAGGCTGAGGCCCTATTGGAGTTGATCTACAAGCTGCAACAAGAAGAGAACGACCCAACCATGAAGGTCTTGATCTTCACGGAGTTCGTGCCGACACAGGCGATGTTGGCTGGATTTTTGGAGAGCCGTGGCTTTTCGGTGGTACTACTCAATGGAAGCATGGACCTGGATACCCGCGCTAAGGCGCAACAGGCCTTCTCGCAAGAGGTGCGAGTTTTGGTTTCCACCGACGCTGGAGGTGAGGGTCTGAACCTACAGTTCTGCCACGTCATCGTCAACTTCGACATGCCATGGAACCCAATGCGAATTGAACAACGTATTGGCCGCGTAGACCGTATCGGCCAGCGGCATGTTGTGCGTGCCATCAATTTCGTTCTTGAAGACACGGTCGAACACCGCGTTCGCCAAGTGCTGGAGACTAAGCTCGAAGTCATCGCTCAAGAATTCGGCGTGGACAAAGCCTCTGACGTGATGGACTCGATTGAGGCAGAAGCGATGTTCGATGAGGTATTTGTCCAGGGTCTGCAAGACCCAGGTTCGATCGACAAGGCTATCGATGCGGTTATGAATCAGGTCCGCGACAAAGTGGCTGACGAACGCAAAAACAGCGACCTGTTAGCTGATGCCCACGCCCTAGACGTTGACGATGCTCGTAAATGGCGGGATCATCCCGCGCAGTTTTGGTTGGAGCGAGCCATTACATCAGGTCTGCCGACACGCGGTGGTAGCGCGGTAAAGACTGGGAATGCATGGCGCGTGAAATGGGTGGACGGCAGCGAGTCGACCAATGCTTGCTTTGACGCCAGGACGGCGGAGCAGCACCCGGAACTGGAATGGGTCACCTTGGAGGACCCGCGCGCCAGATCGGTAATCAGCGAACTCTCGCGCTGTGTCGCAGGTCAACCTTTGCCTATTGTCAAAATCGCAGGTCTGCCTGAGTCTTTACAAGGTGTCTGGTCATTGTGGGAAATCAGCCTTTCTGCTGAAGGACTCAATCGAAAGCGTTTCTTGCCTGTCTTCACGACAGACGATGGAAAGACCTTCGTGCCAACGGCCAAACGCATCTGGGATCTTCTTTTGACTGAATCAGTGGAGATAACGGGTGTGACCGCAAGTGAAAAAGCCGCCCTTTGGTTCGATGCGTCCATGGCAGCAGCTAAGACCCAAGGCGAACGCCTGTTTTCAGAGCTACTTAGGGAGCATCGTTCACGTTTGATTGATGAACGCGATCGTGCCAAGTATGCATACGACGCACGCTACCAAGCTATCGGCAGAATTGGCTTACCTGCTGTTCGAGAGCATCGCCGCAAAAGGCTAAATGCTGAACACCAGGTGCGAATGGCCGCATTGGATGACGCAGAAGCCAGTGTGCCAGACCTGAACGCAGTGATGATGCTTCGGGTGGGGTCTGTATGAGCCCATGGATTGATCGCATCCTGAAAGAGTTCCCTGCAGACTTGTCCCGTCTGTGGATTACAGCAGACCCCGACGATGTTCTATTGGACGAACAGGTGCTGTCAGGTCTGCGAGAACGCGGCTTCGAGGTGTTGCCGTTTGAGGACTCTATCGCTTTTCGTGCCGAGTATGAGGAGCGTTACCGTAGTGCTTGGGACGGTGGTGAAGTAGCGCCCGCTAAAGCACTGGTGTTGCACCTGCGTAGCACCGACACAAGCAATCTACCATGGGACTACCTGAAGCTGGCTCGAAGTGTTAGCCTGAGTCTTGCCAATCTGTTCCCAAGACTTAGCTACCCAGTCGTCCGGCAGATAGGCGCAGAACACCATGAATCATTGTTCGCTGCGCAGGCGAAGCATGCATCTCAGGCCCTGGGCGAGTCAGCGACTAAAGAGTTCGTCCTGACCCATATCTTCAAGATCAGTCCGCACCTGATTTCTCGCCCTGAGGATTTGTGGCACGTGCTGTTGAAACTGCACTACCGCGAATCTGGTTTGCCGTTGGTCTTGGCAGACCATGTTGCTCATGTGCTTTTTGACCATGCTGCATTTAAAGGCCTACCGATCAGCGAGCTCTTCGCATCGAAGAGCACATTGTTGCGCGTCGTGCAAGACGCTTGGTATCGCTACCTATCTCGTCTTGGATTGAAGGGCACTCCCACGGACGAATCCTCGCCAGAAGACTTCTCAGCTAATGCAGACGTGCCTTTTGAGCATCCTGATGTTCGGGTAATGGTCGATTCGATGTTTTTGGATGGGCTGCTTCATCCCATCGCTTTTCAAGGAACCGCTGTCAAAATCCCTGATTGGGCAAAGGTAGGTATCGTCCAGGATCCATTGGCACTGCGAAATCTTGTTGCCGATGGCATCAAGGGCATTCTTCAGTCGCTGCCAACCCTTGAAACGTCACATCGCGACTGGGCAAACACATCTCGCAGATTCGGTGAGGTCCTTGCGCGGTTTCATGCCTTGGAAACTGTTCGCGCTGAAGAACTGAAAGCTGCCATAGCAGAGCTTCAAGAAGCCATAGATGAGCGACTTCGAAAATGGGTCACAAAACATTACGCTGATTTGCCGTCGTTACCGGTCGTAAAAGGGCCAGTCATGGTGCACCATGTGCCTCGCTTTCTTTCTCTGCAGCGCGGCCTTGGCGAAGCAAAGATTGCATTGTTGGTTTTTGATGGTCTTGCCGTCGATCAATGGGTCCAAATTCGTGAGGCAATGGCCCAAAGAGCGCCTACGCTCGGATTTGATGAAAACACTTGTTTTGCTTGGCTGCCAACCCTAACCTCAGTTTCTAGACAGGCAATTTTCTCTGGTCTAAAACCAAGAGAGTTCGCAGAGACAATTGAGTCTACTTCTGCAGAGCCGAACCAGTGGTCCCGGTTTTGGCAAGACCAGGGTCTACGCGCCAATGAGGTGATTTACAGAAAAGGCATCAAACGAAGAGACCAGTTGACGGAATTGGGAGCAGACCTTTCAGCTTCTTCAACTAAGATCGCTGGCATTGTGGTTGACATGGTGGATGAGATCGTTCACGGCGCTATGTTGGGCAAACGCGGTATTTCTACACAAATTGAAAGTTGGTGTGAAAGTGGCTTCGTCGATCAATTGTTTACACTACTGCTCGACAAAGGCTTTCACGTTTATTTGACTGCGGACCACGGTAACGTCGAAGCGGTTGGTCAAGGACGACCCAACCAAGGACTAGCCCCGGAAATACGAGGTGAGCGCGTTCGTACTTACCGCAGTGACACGCTTGCCACTGAGTCGGTAGCAGCGAATTTGAATACCTACAGAATTGATTTGGCGGGGCTACCGACAAACTTTATACCCTTGTTTGCTGGCGGACGGACCGCGTTCATGCAGCAGGGAGAACCAGCAGTGGTCCACGGCGGTATTTCGATCGAAGAGTTGATCGTGCCGTTCGTCAAGGTGGTGAGGATTTAAATTGGAAACAACAACTAGAAAATTTTTGATCGGATTTGATCGATACGTACAACTGGACTGGTGCGCACTGACACTTGAAGCGGCATTAGAAAGCAAAACTACTGAGGACGTTAAAGATCAAATTTCAACAATATTGATCGGCGCCGAATCAATAAGAAAAACGGTTGATATTTTGAAGCGCCTTTGGCTACAGCCAATAGTTGGTTGCGAAGACTTTGCCAAAAGAGGAGTCGAACTCTATCGAAAAAACGGGGCTGGCGCAGTTTCGCCATTGAGCTGGGGCAGCGCCATGGTGACGTATCCATTTTTCGGTAAGACTGCAGAAATTACGGGCCGACTTTTATCGATTCAGGGCGATTGTTCGATCAAAGAAGTTCAGCGACGAATGGCTGAAATCTACGGAGATCGTGATGGTATCGCACGAGCTGTGTCGAGGGTACTGCAATCCCAAGAGAGCTGGGGAATGATTGAGCGAGTAGAAAAAGGTAAACGCCTAGTTCGCAAAGCAACCATTACTTTAAGTGATGAGCAAGTTGTGACTTGGCTTATCGAGGCTGTAATTCGGTTTACTGGCAAAGCAGTGTCTTTGGCAAATCTTCAATCCATGCCAGTGTTGTATCCATTTGTGCTGGATCAATCTCTTGCATACACTGTGTCATCCAGCAAAAAGCTAGAGCTCAGATCTGAAGGTGTAGGCGGCCAGTTTGTGGCGTTAGCAAAATAAATTTGGATCGAAATTAGCCGTATTTTCTTGCTTCACGCCATAGATTCACTAAAACGAGTTATAAAAGGGCAAGAAAGGAAAAATATATTTATTTGGATGGATGGCGCGGAAATTTGTTTCACTATAGATCGTCCAACCATACGTTACCCTGGTACTGGTTCGTGTCTAGGAACTATCGTAATCTCGTTCGAATACTTGCTTTCGTTGTTGAAAGTTAATCCCTCAAATACTCCAGTTAGATTTGAGTTAATTAATGACCGATACCTGCTGCCCAAGCCGCTGTTCTACCGTACGCGTATGTGCCACACATATTGAATAGTTGCTCCGCTAGTTATCATTCAGCATCCTGGCCGGGGAGAGTCGCTAAAAGAGTTTCTGACCCTTGATACTCTAAGTATTCAGTAAGCAGAATTTTGACCAGAAGTTATCAATGCTCTCGGTTGATGATAAGTCAAAACCTGGAACAGTAAGAACATCAACAGCTGCATTGTTAGTAACTCGTTTCCAGTTATCCAATGTCGTGTCATTCGCAATACCTTTGTAACAAAGTGAAACACGCCTTCCTTTCCATTAGATGAATTCGAAAACTGCGTTAATGTAAGGTCAGATGGTGGAAGGCTAAAAGTAGGCGTCTGTGTTACACGATGAAGGTTTCCAAGCTGTGAACCGTTTACAGAAGCCATGCTGAACACCTAGCAAAGAGATGCAGGAAGACCAAAGGGCTTTACAAAGGAAAGTGAGCGTCTTTTTTTTGAAGCTCACTTTGAATCATCGCTTAAAAATGCCACTTCAAAAGCGTAAATACTTATCTTCGAATATCTAGGCAGCAGATTTTTAATTTTTTAACGTGTAGGGGTATAAAACTCAGAAGGCAAATTTATACTTCTGCAAAAACCTGCAACATTAGAATCGAAATTTGTTTTCCTTCGGAAATCACGCAACTGCCCCCACTCCATATTTGAAAGAGCCATGAATTTTAAGCCAGTAACCTCATCATCCGAGTATTTAACATTTTCCCGATCGAGGATTTTTTTAATAATATGCTCAAGAATTACAGCACCAAGATCCATACCACGATTGTCCAAAGTCCAACTTTGAAACATTCCAAGCTCAACTAATATCCCGCCTGTTAAGCGGTCATCAAGTTTCTTTTTTCCAAAACCAAACATAGTTTCCTTTCTAGCCTAGCAAGGCAATTTCATGCGAGTACAAGCGATAATTAGCATTCATACGATCACCAACAACACAGTATTTATCTTGAAGATATGAAAATTCTTTAATATCTTGGTTGTAAGCAGAAATCGAATATGCATTTCCATTTGCTTTGCTTGCTAATCCTCGATTGATTTCATTCAATTTTGCAGTTGATAACAAAAGGGCATGGGCATAATCTTTGCAATCAAAAATGACACAATCGACACCGCTACTGGAACCTAGATGATCATCAAAATCTGAATGTAGCTCGATAAGCTTCTTACATACAACTTCTAGCATGTTTTCATTGCCAGCATAATTCTTCTTCTTGAATAGTCCTAGCAAACTAGAGTTGAGAATATCCGACTCCACATCACAAATAATGTTCAAACACTCGTGCACATGGTGTATTTTTATCAAAAGCGGTGACATAATTCGTCCTTTTGTTAATATGAGCGTGCATCAACTTCTTTGATTTTTTCCACTGCATCTTGCAACATCTTCTCTGAACAAGATTTTCCGTAAATTTGATACAACTTAGCTCTAAAGTCTTTGTCATCAGAATATTTAACGGCTGAGACCTTGAAGGCCATATATAACATTCCACTGTTGTCATATTTTTTTTCATACTTTTCCAACACTCGATCAATGGAAGATGAAATTCCATGAAAATCTAATGCCTTATTAGTTTTGAAAGACTTGTATTCTGAACTCATAAAACAAATATCTAATGCCGCTTGGACAGTCGCCAACTCCTCAGAATTCTTCATTATGTTTGGAGGAGGTTTGGCGATAGCTAAGACGCAAAAAAATCCGAAAAATATTAAAGAAAATATCTTCATATCAATGACTAATCGTAAGCATCAAATATAACCCAACAGGTAGACCTATCAAGGACATTAATTGAACCTTAGCACGAAACAATGCAAGCAAAACAGGAGTTGATATGAAATATGAGAGAGCCACAACAGTTAACAGATCCCACATATCACCTTTTGAGAAACAAATTACTATTGACACCAACAACCCAATCCAGCCTAAAAGCATTGCTTTTCCGCTTTGAAAGTATGTTCCTTGCATTAAACCTCGCTCACTTGCGTGACCTGAATATATTATCAAGAGAACACTTGACGATATCGCAATAATTGCTCCTAATGTAAACTGATCACTCATCTATGCTGCCTTTACTGTTTAATACATTTGAAATAGATATTGTCTGCATCAAATTTTACATACTTTCCAATTTTGTCGTACCCCTAGAATTCTGGCTGACTTAAAGTGTTTACCCAAGCAATAGGAATCCCAAGCCTCTTGACTTGGTATATATTCAACACATTCCTGAGAAGAGTCATGCAATGACACGTCTTCAAAATAATTGTTGATTTCATACCGTTTCCCATCTTTCCTCACTTCTGTCACAGTCTTCGTAGAGCAAATTTTTATTCCTAGGTCATAGCAGTCCTCTGCCTTGACTGGGCCTTACACTAAGTAACCTGCGAATGAAGAGGATAGGTATGAAAAATACACAAACCCAAGGACACGGGCTTTAACCATTTTGTTTGCAATAAATTTCAATTGACTGGACTCATAATTCTTACGTTAACGATAACAGAACAAGTCTAACTATTCTGCTTGTTTCCTCAAAAAAGGTGGGTATCTCGTAATCATCCACGCCCCTATCACTAAGTCCGGGCAACGGATTTGATTTTTCCAGCGACGACGAAGTAAGTAAATCTATGATTAACTTTCGATGATTTTGCGAAATTTTTTGCGTTTCGATCTTAATTTGACGCAAAGCTCCTCTTGACGAATTAATGTTAGTAGTGAATTTGCTTGCAATCAACTCGAGCAATATTACCCACGCCAATTCAGAAGAGTTTAATACCTGGCTTGTATTTTTTGTAACGCCATTAAATACATCTAGATCCGTACCAAATTGAACTATTTTTTCCAATAAGCCAGGTGATGCATGTTTGCCAATTTTATTCGCATATGAATTTATTTTATCCAACGGATTATCCATTTCCTCGCTATTAATAATTACTAATTGCCGTATTTTGACGGGCTGCAAAACTTAAACCGTTATTCAAATAGCATGTGCCCTGCAGGAACTACTGCCCAAT
>CAIKYO010000007.1 GCA_903831655.1 uncultured Burkholderiales bacterium | reverse complement strand
GGATCATAAATTCAATATTCATTTTCCAGTCTCCGATATTTTGAGATTATTATTTACCACTCAATCATGTAAATGAAATTCACAAAAGCATTATCCATTCCGAAAGTTACAAAAAAAGCCTAATTTAACCAATGTTATCCCTGTTAAAGCTCACTATTTGATCTTCTGATTAGTGTTTTTTAGTATAGTTATGATCATATTCGCATGGTAAACTAAATTACTAATAATCTATGGTCTTTTTGAGGTATTCCACTTGCCAGAAATCGTCTGTGTTCTAACTAATGAGGCCATTGAAGGTCAGAGTTACTCTAGCCAAGAGGCATACTCATGAGCCTATACAACACAGAAATTTCGCGGGGTTCATTGATGCCACTCGACAGCAAGCTAATAGCAAAGCTGCTGATAACGGAGCGTGTAGCTACAAGATGGAAGCAGGCTATCGAAGCTGACTATAAGATGAAGGAGGGAGCCAGTGTTTGACATGCGTGCGCATTTGGTAGGGTACGGGTTGAGAATGTGGGCTATCGATTGCACACCTAAGTACGTACTTGATTCCAGATCACATCATTTATCTCTTAGGAATCCTAAAACCTTGTACTGCGTTGAAAGTGCAGCACTTGCCCCTGATTATGGTGAAATTTCTCTTGGAGCCAAAAATTGATAGATCAGCTTGAGAAATATATAGATTCTGAGAATGCCTTTAATACCAATCTGGTCCTATTGGTTGGAACTTCAACGGCCAAAATCAATGAAATTTTTGAGGAAATTTGCAACAAGCATAAAGTTGTGCCATTGAATATTGGACTTTTATTGTCTATTGCTCTAACTGTGCTTAGTCAAAAGCAAAGATGCTTGATGGCAGGTGAAGTTCTAAGAAATTTATTAGCTGAACAAACAGACTCTCCAATGGTTTTTATAAAAAATATTGAAGTGTTATTTGACTCAAGCTTGAAGCTTGATCCGTTGGATTTGCTCAAACGAAATGCTAAAAATCGTAAGTTGATAGCTGTTTGGCCTGGTCAAATTTTGGAAGAACGGCTTGTCTATGCCGATTTTGGACATGGCGAAAGAAAAAGCTATGCCCTTGACGGTATATTTACTTTTGAAATCAATTCTTAAAAAGTGGGAATTTCTATGCGCTATGGCGATCTCATTCAATTCGAACCAATCGAATCGGTCATCCAACTTCTCGACGCCAATCGTCCAGATGAGGCTAAAAAACTCGTAGCGACCTACGTTATGTCGGATGACATGGCGGAGCGGATATCCAAGCAGATGATTCCGCAGATCTCATTTGACGAGTCTGTCGATCACATGGGTGTGCTGGTGGTCGGTAACTACGGCACTGGTAAGTCCCACCTGATGTCTGTTCTGTCCCTTGTCGCTGAAGATGCGGCTTATCTACCAATGATTCGTCACCCCAAAGTGGCAGCCGCTGCCGAAAAGATCGCAGGGAAGTTCAAGGTCCATCGCATAGAGATTTCCAGTCAAATGTCTCTACGGGACATCATCACACAGGAGCTGGAACTGTTTCTGGAAAAGCATGGTGTCAGCTATTCATTCCCGGCTGCAGACAAGGTGGTCAACAACAAAGCCGCATTCGAGCAAATGATGGCTGCATTCACTGAAGAGCATCCAAATCACGGCGTGCTGTTGGTAGTCGATGAGTTTCTCGACTACTTAAGGTCCCGCAAGGATCACGACCTGGTCCTGGACTTATCGTTCCTGCGTGAAATTGGTGAGGTTACAAAGCATCTGCGCTTTCGCTTCGTGGCTGGCGTGCAAGAAGCCATCTTTGACAGTAACCGTTTTCAGCACGTTGCCGACAGTCTTCGCCGGGTGAAGGATCGTTTCACCCAAGTGCTGCTAGCCCGTCAGGACGTCAGCTTTGTTGTTGCCGAGCGCCTGCTAAAGAAGACTGCCGACCAGCAAAGCAAGATTAGAAATTACCTAACCAAATTCGCTAAGTTTTACAGCTCAATGAACGAGCGAATGGACGAGTACGTGCGGCTATTTCCCGTTCACCCAGACTACATTGGCACATTTGAGCGGCTCATCTTTACTGAAAAGCGCGGTGCTTTGGTTACCCTACGCGATCAAATTCAGGCAGTGTTAAACGACGAGGTACCAAGCGATCGTCCAGGACTTATCGGGTACGACAAGTTTTGGGAAACAGTCACATCAAACTCTGTACTGCGCGCCGACCCAAGTATTGGTCCGGTACTTACTGTGTCTGATGTACTGACCGAGCGGGTTCTCAAAGCCTTCAACCGTCCCGCATACAAAGCGATGGCGCAACGTGTGATCGCTGGCTTGTCGGTGCATCGGCTCACGACGGGCGGCGACATCTATGTACCGGTAGGACCAACTGCTGTGGAGCTTCGCGACTCGCTATGCCTTTATCAACCTGGTATTGAAGACATGGGCGGTGACCCCGCTGATGACCTTCTCACCGCCGTTCAGACAACCTTGCGTGAGATCGTTAAAACAGTTAACGGCCAGTTCATCTCCAAAGCCCCAGATACAGAGCAGTACTATCTCGATCTGAAAAAGGACGTCGACTACGACGCCCAGATCGAAAAACGGGCAGAAGCACTTTCAGATGACGCCCTTGACCGTGCCTTTTATGGCGCTGTCAAACAATTGATGGAACGAACAGACGACAGTACATACGTATCAGGCCACCAAATTTGGCAGTACCAAATCGAGTGGCAGGAGCGCCGCGTAGACCGCAATGGCTATCTGTTCTTTGGAGCTCCTAATGATAGGCCAACTGCTCAGCCAGAGCGCGACTTCTATATCTACTTCATCCAACCATTTGAGCCGCCACGGTTTAGAGATGAGAACAAATCAGATGAGGTATTCATCCGACTCAAAGGTCTGGACGATGCCATCAAGCGCCATCTCTCTTTCTACGCTGCATCTCAGGACCTTGCATCTACTGCTAGCGGAGGCGCTAAGGCGGTCTACCTCGACAAAGCAAAAGATGCCCTGCGCGATATGAGCAAGTGGTTGCAGGAAAAGCAGATGACTGCTTTTGAAGTCACCTACCAAGGCAAGACCAAAACGCTCCAGGGCTGGGCAACAGGAGTCAATATTCGGGACAGACTGCGGCTTGGAGGCGATGAACGCGCCAACTTCCGCGACATCGTTAACGTCGTATCCGGTCTTGCGCTCAATCAGCAGTTTGCTGAGATTTCTCCTGAGTACCCGACTTTTCCAGTATTGGTCACTGATTCCAACCGCAAGCAACTGGTGGGTAACGCGCTGAAAGCTCTGGCCGGTGGCACACGCACAAAGGACGCCAATGCAGTACTTGATGCGTTGGAGATGTTGGATGGCGATCGCATCGAGCCGGGACGCTCGCGGTACTCGCAAGAAGTGCTCAACCGACTTAAGGCCAAGGGAAATGGCCAGGTGCTCAACCGTAGCGAACTTCTTAACGGACAAACTGATGTGGAGTACTTCCATCCAACCAAATTCCGCTTGGAGCCTGACCTGCTGGTTGCGGTGCTGGGTAGCTTGGTCTATTCCGGAGACATTGTCTTAGCGATCACTGGCGACAAGATTGATTCTGGGAAGATCACGCTGCTAGCGGAACGCGGTCTTGAAGAACTCAAACAGTTCAAACACGTTGAAGCACCGAAGGAAATAAATGTTTCCGTTCTGCGATCGTTGTTCGAACTGCTCGGTCTGTCACCTGGCTTAGCGCAATTGGCAACACAAGGCTCTGAGGAACCAGTCAAGCAGCTGCTTGAAGCAGTCTCCAAGTTGGTTGGCCGTGTCCTGACAGCTGGTACCGATCTACAAGGAAAGCTCACGTTCTGGGGCAAGCCGCTACTAACTGATGACGAAATCCGTGACTGGCGTACACGCCTTGAAGCGCTCAAGACTTTCACTGAAGGGCTAACGCCGTACAACACGGTCGGCAAGCTTAAGAATCTACGCATTGGCTCCGACGACATAGACGCACAGAAGAAAAACCTGGAAGTTCTAGCAGCAGTCGAAAAGTTACTGGACCTTGTAACTGAATTGGGTTCTACAGCTGCCTACTTGTCACAAGCTGAGATGGTGCTGTCCAGCGATCACGCTTGGGTCAAGCAGGCGCAAAGTACTCGCAAGGACATGCTCGACAAGCTCGCGCTTGACCGTAACGCACAGCATGCAGCCGAATACCGACAGACCTTGGCCCAGCTCAAGAAGGAATACCTGAACGCCTACGTCACCCAGCACAGCAAAGCTCGCCTAGGTGTAACGGAGGACAAGACTAAAACCGCTTTGCGCAAAGATTCGCGTGTTGTGGCGATGCGGGCTTTGGCTGGTATTTCCCTGATGCCCACCAGCCAGCTCACCACTTTCGACGACAAGCTCGACAAACTCAAGAGTTGCGCATCGCTAGTGGAGTCAGAGCTGTCTGCTACACCTTATTGCCCGCACTGCAGTTTCCGACCAGCAAATGAACAAGGTGACTTTCTGCCTGCGGCTAACGTGTTAAAGCAAATGGATGGGGAACTTGATCGGCTGCTTGAGGGCTGGCAGCAAACACTGCTCGACAATTTGGACGACCCGATTATCCAGGCAAACCTCGACTTGCTTAAGGTATCCGCCAGAGAGCTGATCAAGAAGTTCGTTGCGTCTAAGACGCTGGCCGACCCAGTGAGCCCTGACTTTGTTAGCGCTGTCCAAGAAGCCCTGTCGGGGCTGGAGAAGATCAGCATCATTGGTGAGGAAATCAAGAAGGCTTTGTTACATGGAGGCTCACCCGCTACGCCGGATGATCTCCGCAAGAGATTTGAAACTTTCCTAAATGACCGCTGCAAGGGCAAGGATGCAAGCAAACTTAGGTTTGTAGTGGAGTGATGCGCAGAGCGCCAACAGAAGAAAGCCGACGCAGGTGAGGCGGCGATGACAAATCGAGTTTAAGGATTATCTAATGAGTGATTTATTCCACAGCCAAAAGGCTAAATCCGGCACGATTGAGTGTCTTGGGCAAACGTTTCCGAGCGATGAATCAAGGCGCGAGCACTATTTGATGTTGCTTGCCGAAAAACTGCGGGACCCTGAGTTTCGAAAAATCGATGGTTTTCCGATTGGTTCAGATGAACATATTTTGGCGCTTTCGGATCCACCGTATTACACAGCTTGTCCAAATCCATTTATTGAAGATTTTGTTCGCCATTACGGTAAGCCTTATGACTCGACTATCCCG
>CAIKYO010000006.1 GCA_903831655.1 uncultured Burkholderiales bacterium | reverse complement strand
CTTGAACGATCAAACGGCTCGCGTCAATGAACATCTCTAGAGCCTGGGGGGCTTGGAGGCTCAGGGTGTCGCGCATGGGGCCATAGCCACAAATGTGGTGCATCACAATGAGCTGTGCACACACAAATTTAAGTAAATTGATCACCCAAGATTTCATCTAGGTGTCCTCATCTTATTGAACGGGTCGAATTGCATGATTGATTAGAAAACCAAAATAGGTTGGAGTTGTCCATGGCGCATTGCGGGATCAATCTGCCAAGGCGTGGGTCACTTGCTTGGGGACTCAACTTCCAGTTATTTTTGAGTGACACGCACGACTTTGGCGGCACTCTCGAAAACCCTATATCATGCCATGTAAATGAACAAAAAGAAAGATTCAAACCCACCTATACCTTGGCTCAATGAGAGCGACACGTTTCCATCCATTGATCATGCTTGGGGGGTGGACACAGACGCTCCTGGCTTATTGGCTGCAGGGGGAGACCTATCTGCCAAAAGGCTGATTGAGGCCTATCGGTTGGGTATCTTTCCTTGGTTCAGCCAAGGGCAACCCATTTTGTGGTGGAGCACTGACCCCAGAATGGTTCTAAAACCCAGTCAGTTCAAACTGCATCGCTCCCTGAGGAAAACACTACAAACCTTTATACAAACGAAGGGATGCGAGATCAGGATTGATCATGATTTTTTAACGGTGATTAGGAACTGTTCGTCCTCCAAGCGTTCAGGACAAAGAGGCACATGGATCACACCCGAGATGATCCAAGCCTATTTCACCCTGCATTTACAAGGGCATGCACACAGTGTTGAGACTTGGATCAATGGAGAGATGGTTGGAGGACTTTACTGCGTATCAATCGGACAAGCAATTTACGGCGAGTCCATGTTCTCCACAGTGAGCAATGCCTCTAAAATTGCACTGAGCGCACTGGTCTCTTTTGCCAAAGCCCACGAGATCGAATTGATTGACTGTCAACAAGAGACCGAGCACCTGACGAGCTTAGGAGGCTCAGCCATCGACAGGGATTCGTTTTTGAAAAGCATCTCGCAAGCCCAACGCTTGCCAAGTCCCCTTTGGCTCTTCAAGACCGAGTACTGGAGTGAGTTGAACTTAATCCAGCAGCGTTTGCTCTAATTAATACCTGTCGCCCTTTCATTTTACCGATTGACCTATCAACAAAGCCAATAGCCATGACTCATCCTCATGATCTCCCGCTCCAGAGTTTGCAGTTTTACTCCACTGCACCGTATGAGTGCAGTTACTTGGTAGATCAACAAGCCAGATCTCAGGTGGCCTCACCCGGTCACTTGGTCAATAACGAGGTCTATTCTGATTTGGTGGCCAAGGGATTTCGCCGCTCAGGCATGTTCACCTACAGACCCCATTGCGATCAGTGCAAGGCGTGTATTCCACTCAGAATTCCAGCAGAGTCATTTCGCCCCACCAGGAGCCAAAAAAGAGCATGGAAGGCACACCAACCTTTGCAAGTTCGAGTCATGCGCTTGGCCTTCATCAAAGAGCATTACGAGTTGTATCTGAAGTATCAAATGGCGCGACATGAAGGTGGTGGCATGGACACCGACAGCGTGGATCAGTACGCCCAGTTTTTGCTTCAATCTCGCGTGAACTCAAGACTGGCTGAGTTTCGAGAACCCAACCCAGGTTCGGCAGAACCGGGAGCGCTTCGCATGGTCTCCATCTTGGATGTGCTCAACGATGGACTCTCTGCCGTCTACACCTTCTTTGACCCTGAACCCAAGGCAAGTTTCGGTACTTACAACGTCTTGTGGCAGATTGAACAGGCCAAACAGCTGGGCCTGCCCTATGTCTACCTGGGCTATTTCATCAAAGACAGCCCCAAGATGAGCTACAAGGCCGAATTCAATCCCCATGAGATATTAAGAGATGCTCAATGGCAAAAGCCCTAGAAGCCAGGCGCTCATTTCCAACGGCCCGTTGCATTTGATTGGTGTAAAAGGTCTGGCACTTTAAAATCATTTTGGTTCTCTAGCGCCATGCATTACAGCTTGCTAGACTTCGGATCTAGGTCCAAAGCACGTTAAGATACTTCATATGCAAACCCCTGAACACCAGCCAAAAGCAACGCCCAACATTCAAGTCATAGAGCGTGTGTTTACCTTGATAGACCTCCTGTCTTCAAGGCAGGAGGCCATGAGCCTAAAAGAGATCAGCGAAAAAAGCGGCCTACACCCCTCTACAGCCCATCGAATATTAAATGACCTCACTTTAGGTCATTATGTGGACCGGACAGAACCTGGAAGTTACCGCTTGGGCCTGAAAATGTTGGAACTTGGAAATTTGGTCAAGGCTCGTTTAAACATTCGCGATGTCGCACTGGAGCCCATGCACCATCTTCACCAATTCATCGATGAGAGTGTTAACCTCAGTTTGCGCCAAGGCGACGAAATCGTCTACATCGAGCGCGCCTTCAGTGAAAAGAGTGGCATGCAAGTGGTGCGAGCCATTGGTGGACGAGCCCCTCTTCACTTGACCTCGGTTGGCAAACTGTTCCTCAGCCTAGAAAGCCCTGAGGAATTGTCTCTCTACGCCAAGCGTACCCTTTTAAAGGGCAGCACGAAGAACTCGATCACCAATCTCGAGGATCTCAAGACAGAACTGAACCAGGTCAGAAGCCGCAAAAGTGCGACCGACAACGAGGAACTGGAGTTGGGAGTGAGGTGCATTGCTGCAGGAATCTACGACGACCAAGAACAACTGGTGGCAGGACTCTCGATCTCTGCACCCGCTGATCGACTCGATGACGCTTGGATGGCCATGCTTGAAAAAACGGCCAAAGATATCTCCACTGCATTAGGCCACAAGGCCTGAGGGAGATCAACTCTGAGGCATGGCCCCTGAATGGTATGCCTCAACCCAATGGCGCACACGCTCTGCGTCAGCGATGCGGCTGAGTTTGCCAGCTGAGTCCAAAAATACCATGATCAATTGGCGGCCAGCAACTTTGGCTTGCATGACCAAGCACTGACCGGCCTCAGAGATGTAGCCTGTCTTTTGTAGGCCAATTTCCCAATTGGGATTTTTAACCAAACGATTGGTGGTGTGAAACTCCATGGTCTTAGAGCCCACTTCGACGGAGTGACTGGGAGAGGTCGTGAACTCGCGAATCAAAGGATCGTGATAAGCGTATGCCACCAAAGTGGCCAAGTCTTTGGCACTTGACTGGTTCTTGCTCGATAGGCCTGTGGGCTCATGGTAAGAGGTGTCTTTCATGCCCAACAGCGCGGCTTTTTCGTTCATCTTTTCAACAAAAGAGCTCAAACCCTCAGGAAAGGTGCGACCCAAAGCATGGGCAGCTCGGTTTTCACTGGCCATCAACGCCAAGTGAAGCATCTCACCTCTGGGAAGGGTTGTACCCACTTTAAGTCTTGATGAGCTCATCTTCTCAGTGTCCACATCCTCTTGGGTGATGGTGATGGGCTCGTTGAGATCCAATTTGCTCTCACTGATCAACACGCCAGTCATGAGCTTGGTGATCGATGCAATGGGTAAAACCGCTTGGTCGTTTTTACTGAGAAGTACCTCATGGGTCTCTTGGTCAATCACATAAGCGACACTGGATTTAAGCGACAAGTGATCTGAGATATTGTGTAGACCAGCCAACTCACCAAATGAGGGCTTGGGGGGCACGTAGACCACGTGTCTAACGGCATGATGGCTTACTGAGTGATGGTGATTGGCGTGAACAGTCGTGGCAGTAGAGTCCTCACCGGTTTTGGCTTGGACCACAGAGGTCGCAAAACAAAGCAACCCTGTCAAACAAACTATTTTGATCAAATCACATTCTCCAAAAAATCGATTCACCAGTTCCCAGCGCATCTTTGAGAGGAAAACAGTTCCTCTGCGTGCGCACTTCGCTGACGTCGAATTGTAACAATAATAGAAAAATCATGCAAGATCAAAGACTTGCATGATTTTCGTAAAGTTGGAATCCGTGAGTACTAGGGTTATCCCTGGGCCGCAACTCGATCCGACTTGCTTTGGAGCTTGTTCAAGGCATTCAAATACGCTTTACTCGATGCCACCACAATGTCGGGGTCGGAGCCCACGCCATTTACGACTCGACCGCTGTTTTGAAGTCTGACGGTCACCTCGCCCTGGGACTCGGTTGAGCCACTGATTGCATTGACAGAGTAGAGCACCATTTCTGCGCCACTTTTGACATGACTCTCGATGGCTTTCAAGCTTGCGTCAACGGGACCGTTGCCAGATGATTCGCTCTTGACCTCTTGCCCGTTTTCCGTAAACACAATGCTTGCAAAAGGCTTCTCCCCTGTTTCACTTCTCTGGGACAAGGAAATGAAGGTGAATTGCTCGTTGTCTTGCAACACGCTTTCATCGCTCACCAAGGCCAAAATATCCTCATCGAAAATCTCACTCTTTCGATCGGCCAATTCCTTAAAGCGAGTGAATGCGGAGTTCACATCGGCTTCACTCTCGAGTTGAACGCCTAAATCTTGAAGGCGTTGCTTGAAAGCATTTCTGCCACTCAATTTACCCAAAACGATTTTGTTTGCACTCCAACCCACATCCTCAGCACGCATGATCTCATAAGTGTCGCGTGCCTTCAAAACGCCATCTTGGTGAATACCAGAGGCATGGGCAAACGCATTCGCTCCGACAACGGCTTTGTTGGGTTGAACCACAAAGCCAGTGGTTTGACTCACCATTTTGCTTGCAGCCACAATGTGCTTGGTATCAATGCCCAACTCAAGGCCGAAGTAGTCGCGTCTGGTTTTAACAGCCATCACAATCTCTTCTAGAGAACAGTTTCCTGCTCTCTCGCCCAAGCCATTGATGGTGCACTCAATTTGACGTGCTCCACCAATTTTGACGCCGGCCAATGAATTGGCCACCGCCATTCCCAAGTCGTTGTGACAGTGAACAGACCAAATGGCTTTGTCACTGTTGGGAACACGTTCGCGCAAAGTTTTAATGAAGTTTCCATACAACTCGGGTACGGCATAACCCACTGTGTCAGGCACATTGATCGTGGTCGCACCTTCTTTGATCACAGCTTCAATCACTCGACACAAGAAATCCTCTTCACTTCGGTATGCATCCTCAGCACTGAACTCAATGTCGCCCACCAAGTTCTTGCCAAAGCGGACTGACAAACGAGCTTGCTCAAGTACTTGATCCGGGCTCATGCGAAGCTTCTTCTCCATGTGCAACGCAGACGTTGCAATGAAGGTATGAATGCGAGCCCTTTGAGCGCCCTTTAAAGCCTCAGCAGCCCGTGAAATGTCCTTGTCATTGGCTCTGGAGAGCGTGCACACCACTGACTCTTTGATCGAGTTGGCGATGCTTTGAACCGCCTCAAAGTCACCCACGGAGCTTGCTGCAAAACCCGCCTCGATCACATCAACCTTGAGTCTTTCGAGTTGCCTGGCGATGCGCAGTTTCTCATCCTTGGTCATAGAGGCCCCGGGAGATTGCTCACCATCTCTTAAGGTGGTATCAAAGATGATCAATTTGTCTGACATGATTCACTCCTAATGCAAATATTAATTTTCGCCACCGCTTTGAATTGACTTCATGGGCGGGCACCCCCAAGAAAAAAGCCCGCTGCTGTGGCAAACGGGCTTTTGGGGTTTGATCGCACGCGACTAACTCCGCCCGTTATGGCGCAGTAGTAGAAGCAGTGAGAAAAAATTCATGATTGAATACTATCACAATTTTGAGGGTGTTGTCGTTTTCTTGCGAAACATGGGGATGAATCAGACTCGTCTCGACTCAAAGAGGCTTTTAGTCCCGGTGACTCGCTGGGTGGGT
>CAIKYO010000005.1 GCA_903831655.1 uncultured Burkholderiales bacterium | reverse complement strand
GTCACTTTATCCAAGTTAATGGCTAAAAGTTAAGAAACTTCATTAGGAAATAGCTCAAGCTGTAACTTGTATGGGGAAAGCGTAATCACCTGGTTGTGTACTCGGACTGAGGATGAAGCGAAAACTAGTTTAAGTAGGAGCCTGTAAAGGAATTTGTGTAAGATTTATCAACTATCAAAAGCTGTCCTCTGAAATCTCTTTTGTTTGGAGGTTGCCATCACTAACTGTAAAAAGGGTTACCGTCACATTGGAGAATCTTGTACCTTCAGAATTAGTCGTCTCTTCAAGAGGAAACAAACTCTCAGCCTCATATGTCTTTGTGCTTCCAATGAACCTGTACCTAAATACATAACTTCCAGGCGAGAGTCCACGTACTGTGAACCTTTCGCCAGCTTTGACGTATATGCTTCTTGACGCAGGCTTGGCACCATTCAGATAAATGCGAGCAATTGCGTCACCACCACCCTTTTGGTTGTCCACAGTAAAGTTTGAAAGTCCAACAGATGCTTGCCGATACGCACCCTTAACATATCCCGTTCTTTCTTGCCTCTCTGGGTCTATCGCCTTATTACTTTCACTTTGAACTGGCGTTTCAAAACCAAAAAAATCCTGATTTTTTACTTGCTTGTTTGTCAATAATGCTTCGGGTGGAACCCAGTCCTTTTCAGGAAGGTTAGAAAGTGGTTTAAAAATTAAAGGCTCCTCTTTTTCAACTTGCCAATCACTTGATTTTTCACTTGCCGAAGTTGCAGTGCGTGCGTTTATTTCCTCAATGGCTTTTTGGGTTCTATAGCTTTCAATTGACAACCACAATAGGCCACAACAAAAAGCAGCGACGACAACGGATTTTGCCTTGATTTGGATATCTTTTCGACTTAACCATGTTTTCATCACTACATACGGTGACTCATACTTTATAGACGCTGTAAACTTGCCGTAATATCCTTGTGGTCTTTGGCTCTTTCCAAAGGCTGCGTGACCTTTGGGGGGTGTTTGAAAATTGGATTTAAATTTTTCATTTTCAAAAACTTGCTCTTTTGTATTCGTGGCATTGGATGAAGATTGTGGTTTTTGCTTGTCTTCCTCTTCTAAGATGAATTTGTCATGCTCAGCCCTTTTTAAAGGATCACTCAAAACTTCCCAAGCTTCGTTAAGAAGCTTCATAGTATCGTTTGCAGCCGGAGATGAATTTATATCTGGATGATATTTTTGAGCCATCGCTCGATAAGCCGCGAGGATAACTTCAATAGGCGCATTGCGAGTAACATTTAAGTTATCGTAATGTGTATGTAATCTATTCATGATTAAAGTAAAACAATTACCGGCAGTTAGAGGCTCTTTCTTGACTTATTTGAAACGTTGCCACCCCCACGTTGCATAACAATGCTGCTTGTATAGATCGCATCGGCTTCGAAATACCGTGTTTGTGTGACGTTAACTGAGTCGCCATTGCCGATTGCAAGAAAGTAGTATCCTGGGCAGAGGTTCCCGAAATTAACCGCACCGCCATTGCTCCTTCTAGCTTCAACAACTAGAGAGGTTCCTGGGCTGCCTGACCGAAGCTCCACTAAAACACCTTCCCCAAAAGCTTGTAGCGTGATGTTGTACTCGCTGTTGCATGCCAATGCACTTCCGGCCATTCCAAGAAGGAACAAAGTGGAAATCAAATACTTATTCATGGTCGTCCTCCGGGTTGTCGTCGAAAATAACTTAGCGCATGTTGGGGTTGGCCGGCTCGATGGCGTGCATTGCTTTCTGGATAGCTGTGCCCACATTCTACGAAGTTTCTTAGTATTCCTCGAACCAGACATTGCAAATACGATTAAAGAATAGCAATTGAAAAATGTAAGCCTGGAAGTCAGCAGCATCGACGGGACAGCGCAGTATGTTTGCGGACTCCCAGGGATGAGACTCAAGTGTGTTTAAAGTGATGACCATTAGTTTTCTGTTCTTTTGATTTCTATGATTCGGAAGGTCTTGGATACACCCCCAGCAAGGTGAAGTGCAACTTCATCCCCAACAACTGCCCCAAGTAATGCTTGAGCTAGAGGACGACTTTCGTTGACGATGCCATTTGCAAAGTCGTCTTTCCTATGGGTGATTTGAACTGTCAGCATATCGTTCGGAATGGCTAAATCAACGTAGCGAATCACATCGCCAACTTCGATCTCAAAATCATCCCTTGTGTCGATCAGCACCGAGCTAACTGCTTCGCGCTCGATCTCGGCTTGAGCAGTGCTTTCAACCTGTTCCACTTCTTGAATTACGCGGGCTGTCGGTTGTCCTGCCCCTTGGCCTTCTTCGATCCAAGATTCGCCAGAAGCGTGTTCAGGTTTCCAGCTTTCGCGCTGATCCTCAAGAAAACTGATGAGCTTCTCTGTTTCTTGTCTTGGCGTGCGGAACCAGTCCGTAGACCAGATGCGCCAAATTCGGCCACGCCAACCAAGGGATTCGAGAATCTCTTGGCGAATGCGATCGCGGTCACGTACAGAAAGGGCTGAGTGGTAGGAAGCGCCATCACATTCGATAGCTGCCAAATATGAGCCAGGTGCGTCTGGATGTTTGACGGCGATGTCGATGCGATAACCCGCCACGCCTAATTGCGGCGTAACTTCATAGCCACGCAGCTTGAGCATGTCCATGACAGAGATCTCGAAGTCACTGTCTGGTTCGCGGTCTGTTTCCTCGTAGGTGGTCAGTGAACCTGTACGTGCGTACTCAAGGTAGTTGCGCAGTGCCTTGGTGCCATCTGGTGTGGTCCCATCCATCACGATGTCTTCGGGTCGCAAAGAGGTGTAGATGGCGATGGATTTCTTGGCTCGCGTGAACAGAACATTGAGACGACGCCAGCCACCTTGACGGCTAATTGGCCCGAAGTTTTGACGAACTGCACTAGAGCCGGCCGGTTTGCCAAATGTTGTAGAGATGACGATGGCGTCTCGCTCATCACCTTGGACGTTTTCAAGATTCTTGACGAAAAGTGGCTGACCCTCGACTGCCCAGTGATCACGATATGAGTCGGCCCCGCGAACTGACTTGAGACGTTCTTCCAAAAGCTCTGCAATCAGGTCACGCTGCTTGATGTTCAGCGTCACAATGCCCAGGGACTCGTTAGGTCGGGTTGCAATATGCTCTACAACCGCTTCCACGACCCGATTGGCCTCACGCAAGTTGGTCTGGTTCTCATAGATGGCGTCGGCCAAGTAAACAGCACGAACCCCCAGCTTGCCACCTTGTCCATAAGGCGAAGGAAAGATGATCAAGTTGCCACGGTAAAAGCTCTGATTTGAAAAAGCGATTAACGAATGATGCTGAGATCGGTAATGCCAGCGCAGCGATCGCGTCGGCCTGAAGTGTGATGAACAGACATCTAAAATACTTTCGGCATCAGTTGTGGTGAATTGTTCATCACTACTATCGCCATCCAGTGACATCCGGGAGAAAAATGACGTGGGGGGTAGCTGCTTGGGATCACCTACAACCACTAACTGACCACCGCGTGCAATTGCGCCAAGTGCTTCTTCAGCTTTCAATTGAGACGCCTCATCCATGATGACGAGGTCAAACTTGATCACGCCTGGAGTCAAGTACTGCGCTACTGCTTGCGGACCCATCATGAAGCAAGGCTTCAACGCCTGGATAGATCCACCCGCACGGGAAAGGATTTTCCGAACAGGCATTCGTGGGCGTTGCTGAGGCATTAGGTAGTTCAAAAGAACCATCTCAGTGCGCTCATCTACACGGGCTCCACTTCTGCCGGGGGATGGCGTAGCCTTTCGAGAGCATGCATAGGCGATTGCCTTGCCACGTAGTGAAATGATTTCTCTGTCCAGTCGCTTGAACTCGTCACGGATCTGGTTATGCTTCAGTCCTGTGAAGCGACCTAGCTCAGGGATATTTCGGAAAGCTTCCCGTGTAATTGTGCTGTAGCAGCAGTAAGCGTAATAATCGGTCAACTCGTCTGGTTTAATGCGTTTTTTCTCGAGTAGTTCTACGAACTCGGTCAAATTCAACTCACTTGCTTCCTTGCGACGGGTAATATAAAGCGACCATGGAATAAGAAGGTCCTGGTCCTGAACTGCCTTTTGAACTGCTCCATGCAGAGCACTGACAAACAGCTCTAAGTCTTCGTCTGCTGGTGCTCCCGTCCAGGTGTCCATTTCAAACTTGCCGAATCGAGACAAAGTAGCGATCAGGTTTTCGACGTGCTGCAGGCCGGTATGCACATCCTCCAGAGCGGCAACCAACGTGCGACAAGTCTCAATGGGATGTCCCGAGCGCAGCTTGTACTTGACCTGAGGCGACAAGTTGAGTCCGTCAATGCTTTGACCAAATGAAAGTGCTTCGATGGCAATTGCGCAATCGGTGTCTACTCCCATGTAGAGTTCTCCGAGAAGCGTTTTGACGTGAGCATTTGCTTGAATCTGTGACTTCAAGGCAGAACGCTCCAAAGCTGCATCAAAGCCGGTGACAACCTCAGTAAAGGAGGCTTGGCTTCTTGCCTCCAATTCGAGCCACTCAAATCGATCCTCAAGAGCTTCGGTAAATTCTCCAGTCTTCTCAATTACATTTTCAATCAAATGGCTTCCACTGAATTCAGAGAGTCGCTTGAGCTTTTCGTTGATGGTCTTAAAAGCTGAAATTGCTGATGTGATTTCTAGTTTGAATGCTGAGAATTCACGGCGCAGGGCACGTGCCTGGTCAGCGGTGAAGCTGATCGGGTCGATCAGTACGGCTTGGATGTCCTCGGACGCCACTTTGATTCCACGATTCCACTTTGACAAAGCGAGGTATCCCTCTAAGGGTGACGGTGTAACTGGCGCAGGCAAGCCAATGATCTTTGTCCAGGTCGGTGACGACTTCCACTGTTCCTTGAGTCCAAGTAATTTAATGATTCCCTCTAGCTGTTCCAGTCGCTTTTGGCCAGACATCTTTAGCTTGGTTCGCTGCAATGCTTTGTGCAGTCCCACTGCTTTTCGCCAACGCCCTTGGAAAATTCGATACCATGCATCGCCCTCGCGCAGAGTCAGAATTGCTTGCTTGATGTCCCCTTCATGCGGCAAGGCGTCCACATAAAGTGAATCACCCAGTTGCTTTTCGAGTCGAGTCCACTCAGTTTGGAGTGCAAGCAATTGATCAATGGCTTGGACAGCGCCATCGCGAGTTAGACCGGGGGTCTGGAGATGGAGATGTTCCTCAGGGGCATCTAATATGAGGTTAGTGAAGCTGAGTAATTGCTCCAGTTTCTGTTTCGAACTGTCATAAGGGATATTTTTCCCTCCGAGAAAGCTTGTTACGGCCACGTTGGCTGCTGAGAGCTTGCCCGCCGTCTCAACCAGTTGTTGATGAAGACTTCGCAGATCGTTAAGCGTGCCCAGCTCAGCGCCCAGGCTATCGGCTTTACGTTTCAGACTCTTCAAATCATCTGCACCGGACTTAGTGACGCTCGATTCCAGTTTGAGAGCCACCTTGACGGCAACATCTAAGCTGTGAAATTGTTCGACCTGTTTCGCAAACGCTTTGATTGTTTTTTCTGCTGTTGCGCCTGTCTCATCATTTTCGAAGAAGACAGGAATAAGGTGAAGGGGCAGTTGTTCATTCGCGGGCTCAAGCAAACGATTGAGTACAGCCAGCTGCTGCGCGCTGAAAGCTAATGAAAGGTTATGGCTGCGGCTCCCAAGAACCTGCGAGAAATGCTTTGAAGCATACACCAAAGCCTGCCCCCAATCATCGGCTGCTTCGAATAACTGTGTGAGCTTGACCTCGTCGCCTGGGATCAGCCGCTCAGGGTAAAAGCCCCAGAAAGTGCAGCTCGCATCGAAACCACCAACAGACTTGTATTGAGAGCCAAGATATCCGAGACAGTCCAAGCGACGACCGAACTCGAATTCGGAAATCTGAGTCGCATCACTGATGTTGATCTGGCTCTGCATGCTTTCTTCGTTGCTGAGACCCTGACGGTGCTTTTCAACACGCCATATGATTTGATGAAGCGTCAATCCAAACGCGTTATGAGCAATGGAGTTGATCAGGTCTGAGTAGGCTTTAAGGTCCTTGCGATGCGCTTCGAGCTGTTGCTGCAAACGAGGAAGATCATTGGGGTGATTGGGTCTGAAGGTAGCTCGTTTGGCGATTTCCTCCAAGACCCGTTTCTTGTTAGTTTTGTTGCTGTGCAGTTCAAGTACGAACGGGTCAAGCCCAGCAAGAGAGAGTCGGTTTTTCACGACCTCAAGAGCGGCGAGCTTCTCTGCGATAAACAGCACCTTCTTGCCTTCGGCAAGGCAAGCAGCAATCAGGTTAGTGATGGTTTGTGACTTGCCTGTGCCGGGAGGTCCTTCGATAACTAGGTTCTTCTTGAGTGATAAGGCATCAATGAGGGCGCTGTGTTGAGAGCTGTCAGCGTCATAGACCAGCGGAATACTTGCGCCCGGACCTTCCTCCACCAGATGCTCTTCCGCCAGACTGAAACTTGCTCCACCATCATCGGATTGACCTTCGAATATTTCGCGAACAATTGGGTGATCGAGGAGGGAGTTTTCATCTCCGTTTGATGGCCATTTGGTCGGATCCAAGTCTCGAACCAGCAGCATGTTGCTGAAACTTAGCAAGCACAGGGAAACGCGATGCTTCAATGCGAATCCGGGTTGATTTTTGGTGATTGTCTTAATCTCGGCGAAGTAGCCGTTGACATCAATTTGCTCTTCGGCTAGTTCTGGTAAGACCAGTCCGAAGTCATTGCGTAGCTTCTCTCGTAAAGAGAGGTTGTCTGAGATCTCGTCCCCCGTGAACTGAAGTGAGAATTGCTGAATCCCTGCAACATCCTTCCTTTCTAGAGAAACAGGGACGCTGATCAAAGGGGCAGTAAATTTTTTGTCGCTATCTCGCTGATCCGGAAATTCCAAGAATCCGAGAACCAAGAACAGCATGTTCGCACCGGTTTCTTCTATTGCTAGTGTGGCTTCGCGTACGATCTTACGGCAGTGCTTAGCCAAGTCGTCCGGGTACATTAAGGCCCGGACGTTAGACTCATTTGAGTCCTCCTCTGACACTGAAATGTCGTAGCCCGTAGACACGCCTGCAGACTTGGCCCACTCTCGAGGTTCAGGTCGCTGCAGTCGCCCATTGAGTTCAATCCAGTCTCTGCGAGAGGGTTCAGGCAGCCCAAGAACATTGATGCTGGACATGTTGTTCGCTTCAACCAGCTTTTGATAAATGGCTGCGGGATTTCCCTCTACAAACTGTAGTGACTTTCCTGCAGTGTGTTTAAAATTGATGAGACGGTTACGACCTGTCAGGTCGAGTAACTTCAGCCGTAACTGCTCGAGTGCGGATGTAAGTATGGATGCACCGTCGCTCATGGCAGTCCTTTTTTTCTTTTAAAGCCAGGGGCTAAGTCAGAGCTTTCGGCACTGGCCAGTGATTCGATGTTTTGGAGTGCCAGGTGGTACTCCTCTGGATTGCGGAAGCTGTCCAAGGAGCAGTTCACTCCCCACGGTCTAAGCATGTATCCAGCTATGGCCGCCCGACAAGACACTTCTATTCGGGGTCCTTTCATGTGGTAGTCGGTCACTGCTTGATAAGTGATTTTTGGGTGAAAAATTTGAACCGATGCGACAGAGAACCTTTGGACAACGTCTTGCCTCTGCAGTTCGCCCAGGACGTAAAGCCTGGCCTCTATGTAGGCGAGCCGCTCCACCTGAGAACGGGGCACTTGGGCTAGCTCTTTATCAACTCGGGTCATTTAGGCTGGACATTTCATAAGAAAATTATCATTGTCTTGATATCAGTGTATCGTAATGGTAACAAATCTGATAAGATCTTATTGGATTAAAAAGAGTTCCTAATGCCAACAGTTTGAGGAGCGCACATGCATGACATCTTAATGTCCTAGGTGACGCCCGAGTTCGCCCGCTACTGGCAAGCTGAAGGGATTCACATCGGGAGGTCGACAGGACGCTTGGCTGAGACCTCATTTGAACCCTCCTTTACTTAAGCACCTCTCTTTCATGCTGGGCAATCAGTTGTTTTTCCTATGGTAGATGCCGAGGAAGATCGCGTTGAGGGGCCTGAAAGTCGAGGCAGGACTTGCTTAAGCAGTTGGAAAACGTCAGAAAAACACCCGTAGGACGTTTTATCGGTGGTGGGATCCTGTCCCCAAAAAGAAAAAAGCAGATGGTGGCTGTTCTGATAAGGTTGATAAGTGGAACTCGTTTTAAATAATCCCTTTCGAGTGTTGGGTTTGCCTGCAACGGCAAGTACACGAGACATTACCAAGCGCATATCGGACTTGGAGACCTTTGTTGAGTTAGGCAAAGTCAAGTCATATCCGCACGACTTTTTGGGTCTAGGGACTTTGGATCGAAGCCTCGGGGCAATCAAGGATGCTGCCCGAAAAATAGAACAAGCGGATGGCCGCTTGTTTCACTCTTTCTTTTGGTTCCGTGCAGGCGACAGTGTAGATGAATTGGCATTAGAGAGTCTAGCAGCGGGAAGTGTGGATGAGGCTGTGGCTCTCTGGAACAAACAGCTTGACAAAAGAAGCTCAAAAAAATACACGTGGCGTCTGAACAAAGGTGTTCTTCACTTGCTCAAAGCAAGCGGTAAGACGCTCGACAGCAGCGAAATGGATAAGGCGCTAGAGGCCTTGGGATTTGTCATCAGCGATGACTTAGATGAATCGATTGAAGATGTTTTGACAGGAAATGAAGCACGCCTGAATCGCGATAGTCTGTTAAAGCGTGTAATCAATGAATTGGTCACACTTGTCCAGTCTTACTCGAACAATCCATATGGAAATAATGCATTCAAGATCGTTGACTCTCTCTGGTCGTTTCCTGCAGAGGCAATCAACTACGCTACTTCGAAAATTCTCAATCCGTTGATTGAAGAAATCGACGATGCGATCAAGATCAGTGAAAATTTGCGCGCGAATGATGATCTCGAAGCGCTCAAGTCAAAAAATCACTTGGACAAAGTAGAAAAAATCATCTGGGATCTCAAAGAAATGTTGGGTGAGGATGACATTCGATTTCAAACAGTGGCTAATTCTTATGCCGATGAAGTATGTGCTTGCGCTGTAAAAGCACTTAATCACTTCAAGAATACTAAACTTGCGAGCATATTGATTGATTGGGCAGGCAGCCTACCGGCGTATTCAAGGATTAAAGTTCGTATCGAGGAAAACATTGAAACCATCCAAGAGTGGGTTGATAACGATGAAGAAGACGAAGTATTTGGCGATATCGTCAAGAGGCTGAAGGTAGATGTCTACACATTGACCCAAGCGGCAAATATGCTGAAAGACATGCAGTTTTTTCTAGCGCAAATTAAGGTGAAAGTCGGAGCGGGTGACAACCGTTATCGCAAGACTTCATCTGCCTGTGCCCATCATATTTTGGGTTTTCTAATTCATACAGTGAACTCGGCGCAAGATTCATTTGACAGCACTAAAAACATTAAAGAACTTCATTCAACCATCAGTGAGGCAATAAGTTTGACAAGAAAATTGCTCCTGCTCGATCTGGATGTAGAGACGCGGGCGAGAGTGAATAAGAACTTGGCGACAATTTCTGGAATCGATAATCAGTTGTCGATGGCAATGACTGCTAGAGCTAATCATTCAGCAAACTCAAGCAACATTTTTGAACAAATCCCAGGTTGGATGTGGATTGCTGGAATTATCCTGTTGATTTCAATGTGCAGCGGAAAGTAAAGGAGATATATGTATAAGAAGCTAACGATTGTATTCCTGCTGACTGCTTCTATTGGAGTGGCTCTGGCTGAAGATCCTCATGACCAGTTTAAGGGCCAGGTTCAAATGGTTGAAAAACGAATCGATGGACTTGAAAAGGGTGTCAAACAAGCGCAGGACTCGACAAGTAATTTAATAAAACAGGTCGGAGAACTCGCTGCTACTGACAAAGCTCAGCAGCAGAAGCTAAATGAATTTAATAACAATCTCAAAGCGCTTGCAGAACGGCAGACTACTCTTGGAAAATCGCTGGATCAATTGAGCCGCGATACGGAGCAGAAAACCCAAACGATCGACGAGACAATCATGTCTCGCTCTAAATGGTATGGAGCAGCAATTGCAGCGCTCCTGTTGTTGCTTGGAGGATGCTATTGGTATCTCCGTCGCCGCAACGATGCAAGCGAGCAATCTTTGACTGCACAAGTGAAGAGCGCCATGGAGACGGTTCGCTCTACTGAAGAGAAGATTGCCAAATCTGACACGGCGCTGGCTGACTCGCTGTTTGAAATTCTGAATAAGTTGAAGGAATATCTGCCGCAACTAAAGCACGGAAAGATGGGGCTGCTGCGGCTCCAGTTGTTGGGCCGGCAAATACATAGTTAGCAGTGGCAGTTGTAGCTCCTGTGCCGCCATTAGCAACGGGTAAAGTTCCAGTT
>CAIKYO010000004.1 GCA_903831655.1 uncultured Burkholderiales bacterium | reverse complement strand
TTTACTTGCAAACCCATTGAACGTGACTGTTTACTTCTACAAATGCAGGAATAAAAAGGAACTGGATCCGCAACTTCACCTTCAAGATGACATTGCTGATGTACTTTTCACCTCTAAAAAAGAAGTATTTCAAGATCTGAATCAATACCCTTTTTCAAGAATCATGATGCCTATACTTGTCCAAGGTCAAGTGATTGGAATCTTGACAGCAACCGATGTTGCTAAATCTTTAGCCATTTTTGGACGTGATGAAGCTTTGAGAACTTTCTCACACTTGATTTCCATCGCGTTGAGTCAACAGTCCCTACAACAAAGCGCTATATCTAGGGAAATTGAGGCTGAAGGGGAGAAACTCAAGACAGCGATTCTCACCTCCTTATCACACGATCTCAGAACACCCCTCACCACAATGCTGGGATTGGCACAATCGCTTAGAGAAAAATCCATATCCCAAACCGAAGACTTCAAATCTGACTTGGACCAAATCATTCAACAAGGCCATCGCTTGACCCATATGGTCAGCAACCTACTCGAACTGGTTAAATTTCAACACCAAGAAAGACCCATGAACAAGGTATGGCAACCGATTGATGAGGTCCTAGAGCTGAGCCTGAGGAGCTTTCGTGAGTCACATCCAGCCCGTGAGGTTCAAGTCTCGATGCCCAAAGAGGTTCCGGCGATCTGTATCGATGATGTTTTAATGGAAAGAGTATTTTGCAACTTGCTTGAAAACGCAGCCAAGTTCTCTGAGGCACATTCAAAGATTCAAATACTGATCCAAAACGACTCTCACCATTTGAAAATTTCAGTGGTTGATCAAGGATGCGGGTTTGCAGGCGATCCCAATCAATTTTTTCAAATTTTTGTGAGGGGCGATTCTGGGAAAAAATCGGGCTTTGGACTTGGGCTTTTTATCTCCAAAACGATCGTAGAAGCCCACGAAGGCACCATTTTTGCCGAAAACACCTCGCCCCATATTGGTGCAAAAGTAAGCTTTACCCTGCCAATCTTAGAACAACCAAAAATCTCAAGCCTCTTGCCATCCATGCATCAAATGGTTGCAATTCAGTAAATGGATACCTTGATTCAACCCGCTCACAAAGTGATGATCATCGAGGATGACTTGGGCATCTCTTCCCTATTGGCTTCTCAGGCCAATAGCATGAATTTGCATGTAAATTGCGCCAATTGTGTACAAGATGCGATTAATCAGCTCAAAACTTACGAACCCGATTTGGTTCTACTTGATTTGGGACTGCCAGATGCAGACGGTAAAACCTTTATAAAGACCTTTCGATTGAATTTTGATCATCCGATATTGGTCATTTCCTCTAGAACACATGAGTCAGAAAAGGTAGATGCCCTCAATGCTGGTGCGGATGATTACCTAACAAAGCCATTTGGACTCAATGAGTTAAAAGCGAGGATGAATGCACTTTTGAGGCGACACCAAGCCCAAAACAGTGCTGTGCAGCTAATGCAATTGGGCGATATTGAGGTCGACTGGCAGCGCAGAATCATTACCAAAAAGGGTGAGCCCGTTAATTTAAGCCCCATTGAGTTCGAAATTTTAAATATACTAGCGACCAGTCGGGGAAAGGTTGTGACCCATCGCAACCTTTTGGCTAAAGTTTGGGGGGGAGCTCACACCGATGACCACCATTATTTACGAATCTACATGGGCCATTTAAGAAGAAAACTAGAAAATGATCCGACTCAACCTCAATATTTACTAACGGTCGCCGGCGTCGGATACCGATTAGAGGTCTAGGTTCTTCAACCTTTTTTTCTATTCATTGCCTTCTTCACCCCCCTACAAATTGTTTTTTAAAAGAGGAAAAAAATGTCACTCAGTAACCCGGAGTACTCCAACTCCAAACTGTTGCAACCTGTGCAAATTCACAATGAGCACAGCCACATCAAAGGCAGCCTAGCCTCTCTTGCCTTGATGGCCATAGGGGTTGTGTTTGGCGACATTGGCACAAGTCCTTTGTATGCTCTTAAAGCTTGTTTTGATCCAACCAGCGGGATTCCCATGACTCCTGAGTCGATCAACGGGGTACTCTCATTGGTGTTTTGGGCCTTTATCTTGGTGGTGACTGTTAAATACGTCTTCTTCGTGATGCGAGCAAGCAATAACGGTGAGGGTGGTATTTTGGCCTTGATGGCATTGGCACTAAGGTCTGCGAAAACCAAATCCAAAAAAGCAGGTTTTCTCATCGTGGTGGGTGTCTTGGGTGCTTGTCTCTTTTACGGTGACGCCGTGATCACACCCGCCATCTCAGTGCTCTCCGCGATTGAAGGTTTAACGGTTGTGTCAGACAACTTTACAAGATTTGTGATTCCTTTGACCTTGGTCATCTTGATTGCACTCTTTGTTCTTGAGCGCAGAGGTACTGCCATCGTGGGTAACCTATTTGGCCCCATCATGGTGATTTGGTTTGGAGTGATTGGCGTCATGGGGCTGGCTCAGATCCAAGAGGCGCCTGAAATATTGTGGGCCATCAATCCCACCTACGCAGTGAGCTTCATGTATCACCAAGCTGGCATTGCTTTCACGGTCCTGGGCGCCGTGTTCCTGGTGTTAACAGGTGCTGAAGCACTCTACGCAGACATGGGACACTTTGGCATCAAACCCATTCAAACCGCTTGGCTTGGCCTTGTGATGCCGTGCTTGTTGTTGAACTATTTTGGTCAAGGAAGCTTGCTCCTCCACCATCCAGAGGCCGTGAGCAATCCCTTTTTCTTGATGGTTCCCCAAAACTACACGCTGGCTTTGGTGATCTTGTCAACATTGGCGACTGTCATCGCCTCTCAGGCCTGTATCTCTGGCGCTTACTCCATGACCAGTCAGGCCATTTTGCTCGGATTCGTGCCACGCATGAAAATTGACCACACTTCCGAGAGAGAAATAGGCCAAATTTACGTTCCTTTCATCAACTGGGTCTTGTGCTTGATTGTGATTTTTGTGGTGCTTGGATTCCAAAAATCAGACAACCTCGCAGCTGCCTATGGCATTGCAGTGTCCACTACTATGCTTATGACCACCGTGCTTGCCGCAGTCGTGATGCATGACGTGTGGAAATGGAAAATGTTCAACGTGGCCTGTATCATCACCGTTTTTACCATCATTGATTTGGGCTTCTTTGCCTCCAACCTCTCCAAAGTCATTGAAGGTGGATGGTTCCCCTTGGTGATTGGTGGATTTAGCTTTTTGCTGCTCATGACTTGGTACCAGGGACGTCAACTGCTCAGAGAGCGTGCCATCAACAACGGTATTCGACTCACCGAGTTCATTCCGTCCCTCATCAGTCACCCTCCCCACAGAATTGAAGGCACTTCAGTCTTTTTGAACGCGCACATCGATTTTGTACCTCCTGCACTCCTTCATAACTTAAAGCACAACCACGTGCTGCATGAACAAGTGATCTTTTTGAAATTGAGCATTTGGGACGTTCCCAAAGTCAATCCAGAGCAACGCCTAGCGGTCAAGGAACTCGACAAAAACATCTACATTGTTCGCGCAGTCTATGGCTTCAAAGAGACCCCTGACACAGGACAAGTCATGAATTTGCTCAGGGAACAATACAACATCGATTGCCCTCCCATGGAGACCTCTTTCTTCATGGCCAGAGAATCTTTGGTCGCCAAAGAAATTCCACAAATGGCCATGTGGCGTGAGTCAATTTTCATCTGGATGATGCAAAACGCAGCAAGAGCATCAGATTTCTTCAAGGTCGATCCAGGTCGACTCATTGAATTGGGTGCAAAAATCGAACTCTGATCGATTGCATCAAAGTTAAAGGGTTGTGGACTGCGCGATGCGCATCTCCCAACCCTTTTTTTATGGATGACTCTCTCGAACGAATCAACCAAACAAGAGAGATTTGATCACCACGGGCACCACACCTGTGGGCTCTATCTTTTGACCCAAATCCACATAATCGAGCTCTTTTAAGCTCACCCCATCCACACAGACCAAGGGGCATGTCAATTGCAACTCATTCCTTAGGATTCGTCCGATAGAAGCCGCAACGTCCCCCTCAATCAATACAAATAAAGGCTCGGCTCTGTCACCGACAGGATTGAAAAACTGCTCGATGGCCTTGGCCAGTCTCAACAAATGAGCGTGCTCTGGTTCACAACTCCAGGTTAAAGAGAGCGCCAATTTCTCTCTACCCGAAAAGCCCAAACGTACAGCTGCCAGTTTCATGGCATCCAGCAGATCTTTTTCCTGAGTACTTTCTGTGAACGGGACCTCTAGCCGCAAAACTGGCACGTTGTGCACCGGAAGCGCATGCGCGTCACTGAGGAAAATTGTGTTTCCACTAACTTGAATCGTGAATTGGGAGGCTCCAATGACAGTTGCTCGTATCCTCTCAGACGAGTCAATTACAGGAATACTCAAGCGCCCTTTGAGTTGACGCACCAATTCAAGAGCCAGCAACTTTGCAATATCACCATGTACTGGTGTTGATGCATCAAAGATGTACTCTGACACCCCGCCTGAGAAAGTGATGAATTTAGGGACAAGATTTCTCACCAATAAAGGCGTGAGAAGAAGCTCCTTTGAGAGCCCCTGCAACTCGAGTCCCAATATGTGATCGACCAAGACCTCAGTCAATCGACAGACAATTTTTTGTCGAATGCTTTCATCTTGAATAATTTGAAGCGTGGGCTCAAATCCTAAATCGATGGCAGCCATTCGAGCAGAATCATCCATGCGAGTCCAAAGGCCCCTTGAATCTTGAGCCAATAACCTCCCCCCCACAGCCACTGCACTCACACCCAACACCTTACCTTGATCGACCAATGCCAACTTGGTGGTTCCTCCGCCAATATCAACATGCAATCCACATTCAAAGCGCCGAGCTGACAATGATGTGGCACCTGAACCATGGCAGGCCAAGATGGCCTCCAGTTCGTGACCGGCACTGGCACATACAAATTTGCCCGCTTGAGATGCAAAAACCTCATCGATGGCTTTTGCATTGGTTTTTTTAATGGCCTCCCCTGTCAATATCACTGCACCCGTGTCAATTTCCTCAGGCGTCATTGATGCATCTCTGTAGCAACGCTCTACAAAGTCGCTCAAATGTTTGGCATCAATGCTGCCATTGGGTAAAAAGGGGGTGAAGATGATCTCAGATCTCCAAACCACCTCTCGCCTCACAACCACAATGCGACTGGAGTGACTCTCGGACAAGAGTTTGAGTTGGACACGGGAGAACATCAAATGCGATGTCGAGCTACCAATATCAATGCCTACAGTTCTAAAGATGACGTTATCTTGTTCCCATA
>CAIKYO010000003.1 GCA_903831655.1 uncultured Burkholderiales bacterium | reverse complement strand
CTGGATCAATTTTATTCAGTGGTGAAGATACCACTCATATTCATGTACGAAAACGCAATGTTGGTTTTGTTTTCCAACATTACGCTTTATTCAGGCACATGACAGTGTTTGAAAATGTGGCTTTTGGTTTAAGGGTGAGACCGCGATCTGAGCGACCCAGTGAAAACATCATCAAAGAGAAAGTCCATGAGCTGCTCAATTTGGTTCAACTCGACTGGCTAGGGGACCGCTACCCTTCTCAATTGTCTGGCGGTCAAAGACAAAGGATTGCATTGGCACGTGCACTTGCTGTAGAACCTCAAGTTCTCTTGTTGGATGAACCCTTTGGCGCATTGGATGCAAAAGTTCGAAAAGATCTTCGTCGTTGGCTAAGAGAATTACACAATGAACTCAATATCACCACCATTTTTGTAACCCATGATCAAGAGGAAGCCCTTGAGGTTGCAGATCGAATTGTGGTCATGAACAAAGGTGTCATTGAACAAGTGGGCTCTCCTCAAGCCGTTTGGGACAAGCCTGAAAGCCCATTTGTTTATGGATTTCTTGGCGATGTCAATGTATTTCAAGGATATTCACATGATGGAGACGTCCATTTGAATATCAACCATCAAGTCATCGACGTAGACAATTCACTCCACTCAATTGAAGAAAGTACAGAGGTGAGTGCCTTTGTAAGACCTTATGATTTTGAGGTTCGCCGCTACACAAGTGGAGATGATGGCATTGTGGCTCAACTCAATAAAGTCATTGTGGTTGGTCCAACGGCAAGACTTGAACTGAGCAGCATCCAAGACAAGCCCAACAGTCCAGAACAAGTGATCGAAGTTCACCTTTCTGCAGGCGAATATCAAGAGAGTAGATACAAGGAGGGTGAATTACTTGTATTGAATCCCAAAAGAGTAAAAATCTTCAAGAATCAGGCCTCAAGCCACAACAGCTTGAATGTTTAATTTTCCAACCCCTGGCTCCAGGGAATCATTGATTATTTCTTAACCAAAGGGATAGCTTCTTAAAATCGGCTGTTCCAGAGAATACGCTTTGATCTCCGTTTTTCCCAATCAAAATCGTGTAGGGGGTTTCCCCCTGCCACTGACGATTGACTTCGTATCGCATGCGCTCATCAAATTGAGTGTTTGAATAATAATTTCTAAATTTATCAATCTGCAGTCGAGCTGCTAAATTTCTAACATTCGCTTTAGGCGCATCATCGACTTGGATGAAAACCACATGGGCATGATTTGCGTTTGCAAATTGCCCCCAACGAGGCATCTCAGACATACAGGGGCCACACGTCACACCCCAAAAATGAACAATCATAGGTTCATTTTCTCTTAAAGCTGTGATTCGTGACCAGTCGCCCAATTGGTAAAGATCCAGTGAAATTGCCTCTGCCGAATAGTTGAACATCAATTGAAAGAAGATCAAAGCAACTATTTTTTTCAACTCACTCTCCCAAAGAAATCAATTGATATCCATCAGCCCTTGTATACCAAGACAAATAGACTTGGTTTTGACGCTGAACCAGCAAAGGATGATCTGAATAACCTTGCGTTTTAGATACCTCAAAGGAATCAGACAAACTCAAACCGTAATCCGAGGATTTTCTCATAAAAACTTTGGATTGTGCGCCGTCGAACTCCTTCCAGACCAACCACACGTTCCTCCCAGATGCCAAGGTGAATGCGCGACTTGGATTGAATTCATCACGTCCAATCTTCACGGGCTCGGAGAAAGTAATTCCTCCGTTTTCTGATCGAGCATAAAAAAGTCCATGCCTCCTCTCACCCAATGTGAACCAAGTTGTATGCACTACGCCTGAATTTGAAACAGATACCGATGGCCCTTGGTGTGGACAAACATCTGTGACCCAATTGTCGTTTGCTATCCTCATGATTGAGCTTGGCTTTTCTCCATTGCCAACCCACTGAAATGCATGATCTCGCACCCCACCGGAGAAAATAGCACGGTAAGCCAATGCAGCGCGGTCTTGCAAGTCTATGCCCATACCAATGCGACAACATTCGCAGGTCTCTGCATTGACAATGGTCTCCATTTTGAAGCTCGCCCCCCAATTGGAGGTATTGGTATAAGCCACAGAGGCTCCCAAAGCAGTGTGACCTCCCCTGTTCTTTTGAGCCACAACTCGCTTGTCAATCCAAGCCACATGCACCGTATTTTTGGCATCCAACGCCAAGACAGGGAACCGCTCACTCTCCCCTTGTTGGATCAAAGGCCTTGGAGTAGAGAAATGCTCTCCAAAATCCTTAGAAACCGCGAAGTTGATTTTGGCATTCCAATGCGAATCCTTGAAATAACCATAAGCCACCATGACATGACCCAAGTCATCGGCCACAATCTGAGGTCTGGCATCTCCTCCAGTATCAAGAAACTTTTGATGATCGGCGATTTGAATCCGGGCTCCAAACGTTCTCCCCCCGTCCCTGGACCTTGACACCGATACGGCTCCACCAGCTGTCCAAGTCAACAAAAGTGATCCATCTCTCAAAAGAGCTGGTGTTGCAGCGTTTGCGCATTCAAGCTCTTTGGATTCACATCCATTGGACCTTTCATGCATTGCGTGCATGTGTTGGGTATCTTTGAGCTCTTGAGAGAAAGTCTGATCCATCAGACCATACAACCCAAAAATCAAAAACCCAAAACTTGATAACTTTGCGATGGTCCAGAGCAAACTCATGGGTTGACTTGGTTTTTTCATATTAGAAGCGGTGCTTTAAGCCCAAGGAAATCGTCCTTGGAGGAGCCAGAGTTTGAGTTTGTGGGGCACTCGCCGTGTATGTTCCATCTTGATATTGTCGATTGAACAAATTCACGGCATTTGCAAAAACGCTTGTGTCTTCACTCACATTGAAACTCAAACTGGCATTAAAGACCACATTGGAGCCTTGAATGGCATTCATTGTGCTGCTTTGGTAATAAGAAAGTGGTCCCAAGTAACTCATTTGGCCATACACCCTGATGCGAGGCTTTGGGTACCATGTTAGAGCCAATGAAGCGGCTTGATTGGCTATGCCGGCCAATTGAGTGTTGGTAAGTGTCGTCACACCATTCCAGGTAGAAGTGAGCACGGTGTTGGTCAATGAGTAGTTTGCATCAAGGGTTAAGTCAGGTCTGATGCGCCATTTTTCGCTCAACTCTACTCCGCTGGATCTGCCGTTTTGGTCGTTGGAATAAAAACTGACAGATGAACCGCAGTTGATGAGATTAGGAGCACTACCCAAAGGGGCTGTACTGCATAAATTGATGACCGGTTGAGGTAGCGCATTGGCCACTGTGTAAGTAGACGTTGCAATCATGTTGGAGATATTGTTCAAAAAGTAAGTTGCACTAAAAGAACTCGTTGGGGTATTGACGTCCGTTCCAATTTCCCAACCCGTCACAGTTTCAGGAATCAAATTTGGATTCGCGATCGAGGTGCCATAACTTCTGGTTTGGTTGTTGAGTCCTGGCGCCCTAAACGCTCTGTAAATGGACGCTCTCAAGGCCGTGGTCTCTGATATATCCTGGTGCAAGCCAATTGAGGGGTTGAACTGGGTTTTGGTGTTGTCTGCAGCCGGACCACTGCCTGGAGAGACGCCATGAGCCGGAGTCGTCAAAGAATAACTTCTATTGGAGTTGCTCCAATTGTCAAACCTTGCGCTCAAGGTTAATCGGGTTGTATCTTGTGGAATCAACTTGGTTTGGATAAATGCTCCAGTAAAGGTTTGAGTTCCTTGACCATAAGCGGTTCCAGTTAGATTTTGAGGGCTGACGCTTGTAGGGGAACCATAGTACTGCTCTGTGTCTTGAACAGAGAGTTGACGGACATCTGCTCCAATTTGAAGGTCGCTCACCCATGTGTTGATGGGTTTTGAATACACAGTGGACGCACCTCTTTCTTGATAGCTTTGAACTCCATATTGTGAAAAGTAATTCACGACAGGAGAACTGGTTTGCACCAGAGTTGGCGGCGACGATGAGCCACCGTTGATACATGAGGATGTACTAACCAGATAACAACCGGAGCCATTGGTTTTGTTAAAGGACACGTTTTGTAGCCAAACTTTTTGGTCCCAGTTGGATCCATCTTCCAACTCATGCGTGAAACCAGCGCTTAAATTGGGCGTCTTTTGTAGGTTTTGTCCATACACGCCATAAAGATCTTGGTTTTGAGTGAAATAGTTCACTTTCAAAAAACCTTTGGTATAGGCTGAGGGCGTAAAGTAGGTTGAGAGTTGATATCCATCTGTGGTGTCTGTGGGGGCAGCCTTACCAGGATACATGTACAAATACTGTGCAGGCGTGACCTGATAGCCATGAGTTTGGAATTGATTCACCTCCCAATTTAGCCTAAGGGCTTCAGATAAGACGATGTTTTGGTTGAAGGCCAGATTTGAAGTGTTGTTGGAGCCGTAACTGACAGACGCATCACTGGAGTTGACCCTAGGGGTTTTGGTGATCACATTGACCACACCACCTACAGCCATGCTTCCCCAAAGGCTTGAAGAACCTCCTCTGATGATCTCAACGCGTTCAATATTGGACATAGGAACACGAAACCATTGTGTCGTCAAGTAAAAGGGGTCAAGCATGGGTATGCCGTCCACCAGGACCAAAACTTTTGCATTACCAAGCCCTCGAATTTTGGTTTGAGTACCTGTAGGGTCACTTAAATAGGAAGGTGCGCCTGAAAAATTGAACCCGGGTATGGTTTTCAACAATTCATCCAAGGACTGAAAGGGCGCCTTCTGAATTTCCTCAGAAGTGATGACCGTTGTGTGAACGGGCATATCTTGAAGTAAGGTCTGGTTTCTACTGGCAGATATCGTAACTGGGACCAAGCGCAATGAGTCGTTGCTTGGGTCAGCGACTTGAGCAAAAGACTCTGCGCTAAAAGAAGAGAAAAGAATGCCACTTATGGCAATTGATACACAATTAAAAGATTTCAATTTAAAACTCCGCGGGCTAGATCACGTGTAGAAATAGCCCAACTCAAAATAATTTCACCCAAAGTCAAAAAAGACCTTGGAACTCAAGTATCACCTAAAGGGTGAGTGTGAAATTAAACAAGAGCGGGAGGTGCCCGAGCGGGCAAATGTGTCCAAGCCTGAACTGAATGCTGTGACTTGGCCTCAAGTAAAGGCAATGAATGTGGTGAGGAGAATATCCATTCAAAGGCAAACACCTGAACTGCCAGACCTGTTGCTACAGGGAGTTGGCAAAGAGGGCAGTGATCCGCAGATTTAGAAGAGGTCTGATCCTTGGTTGGTGAATCGCTCAATTGAACCAATTGCACGCCATGGTCAGTACAAACCTCAAGGGTCAATTGGTGAGTTGAGCTCGTGCTCAAAAGAGCAGAAATGCTAGGCAACAGAAAAGCAAACACCATCAGCAATGGCATTGACGACTTGGTCAGTTTGTAGATCAGATTGTCACGCATTCGCCCATTTTACAACGCCAACAAATCCAGTGGGAATTGAGCCTAACTGGCCCTTATTTCCTGATTCTCATGGCGCATGACTCTTTGCCAGTGACGCATCCAAAGCATTCACCGCGCCTTGCCTCCAATGCTCAGCGGCTTGAACGAAAGCGCTCCATACGCATCCATCGCACCCCCTTCCACAGCAGCTCGTAGGCTCCACAGGTGTCGCCTTGAGCGTCACCTTCTTTTGAAGTGCAATTGAGTTGATCAATTCAAAAACAAGCCTGGCTGCATCGGCCGTTTGAATTGGATCAAAAATAATGGAGCTTCTTGACATGGAAAAAAGCGATTGAATCGGATTCAGTGGACTTTCAGGCAAACATGCAGGTTGCACAGAAAGAATCTATTTTGCACCATAATGCAAGATCCCACCCCCCTTTAAGCAAGCTCAGTTCAATTGAACACGTGAAATAAGTTTATGTTTTCTACTCTCAACGAATGGCTTTCACCCGACGTGGTGAACATCTTATTGGTTCTCTTTCTCTCATTTTTGATTGGACTTGACCGAGAAGAGCGCAAACTCGGCGCAGAGAGCTATGCGTTCGGTGGCGTCAGAACCTACCCTTTGATTGGACTAGTTGGCTACACCATGGCTTTCCTATCAGGGAGTGAACACATCACATTGGCCATTGGTTTTGTGGCGGTTTCGGGCTTTTTGATGTTGTCTTATTGGCATAAATTGGTGGGCGGTGGAAAACCGGGCATCACGTCGGAGATGGCAGGGCTCACCACTTATTTGATTGGCGCATTGGTGTATCACCAATACTTTTGGGTCGCCACAGCGATTGGGGTCGCTACCATGCTGCTCTTGGAGCTCAAGAATGCACTTGAAGGACTCACCAAGCTCATCGCACCCGAGGATATTTTCACCTTCACCAAATTCTTGCTTTTAAGCGCAGTGATTTTGCCCATCTTGCCCAATGAGTCTTTTGGGGAGTTTCACATCAACCCATTTAAAACATGGCTCGTGGTAGTGGCGGTGAGTGCCGTCTCCTATGGCAGTTACGTCATTCAAAGGCTCACAAAAGGGCAAGGCGGCATTGTGCTCGCCTCCATCCTAGGCGGCGCCTACTCCTCGACCTTGATGACGGTGGTATTGGCCAAACGCTCACGCACGGAAAATCACCCACACCTCTTCTCAGGCGGCATATTGGTGGCCTCTGGAATGATGTACTTGAGATTGGCCATCTTGTTGGTGCTCTTTAACTTGGATCTCATGCGAGCACTTGCACCCTTTTTCATCGGAATTGGCTTGCTGGCCGTTTTGCTGGGTTGGATTTGGTCAAAAACAGGTCAATCCGATTTTCCCATTGCGGCGCAACAAAACGAGACGAGAAACCCCCTCGAAATCAAGGTTGCACTCCTGTTTGCGGTCATATTTGTGGTGATGCTGGTGATCACACAATTGGCCACAACCTATTTGGGGCATGCTGGGGTCTACTCCTTGGCAGCCATCATGGGTGTGTCTGACATTGACCCCTTCATCATGGGCATGACCCAAGCCGATTCAACGGTCACACCCAACTCCGTAGCGGCGACTGCAATTTTGATTGCCGCTTCTAGCAACAACCTCATCAAAGCCGCCTATGCGTTTGCCTTGTCCACAAAACCAGTCAAAGCACAAAGCGCACTTTTTTTGGTCGCGTTGTCCGCACTTGGACTGGCGCCACTGATGTGGCTGTAAGCACAATGCATTCCCGAGCTAAGCCAAGCGCGCCTAAAAATCCTCTTTCGTAAGCACACAAACCTTTTTTACATCAGAACACCACATCTTGGTCTGCTTGACTAGTGGTTAATCATAGGACTCTCTAAGAAGCGACCGACTTACAATTTTTGAGCCAATCCCAATGGAGACAAAAATTGAAAAAATCGCATTCTCTTAAAATTATCACTGGATTGTTGACAACATTGATGTGTTGGAGCGCCTCTGCTCAAACCGATCAAGATTTGCTCAACGATGCCAAATCCACTCAAGATGTTTTGGTCTACGGCATGGGCTACCAAGGCCAGCGCTTTAGCCCATTGAAACAGATCAACAAAAGCAACGTCAAAAAGCTCGTTCCCATTTGGTCTTACTCTCTCGACGACGCGCGTGGGGCTGAGTCTTTCCCAATCATCAAAGATGGTGTCATTTACTCCACGACTCACAACTCTACCGTTGCGGTGAACGCGCTCACAGGCAAGCAAATTTGGCGTGTCATGCACGAGTATCCTCCCGAGACCTTGCGAGTGGTTTGTTGTGGTATCGTGAACCGGGGAGCCGCCATTTTTGACGGCAAATTGGTCAGGGCTTTGATGGACAACCACATCATCGCCATGGACATCAAAACGGGCAAGGAACTTTGGCGCACCGCCTCCCCAGACCCTGTGAAGCCTGAGAATGGTTATGCCATGACGGGTGCCCCCCTCATTGTGGGTGGCGTTGTCATTGTTGGCGTTGCAGGAGCTGAATACGGACACCGTGGTTTCATCGAAGCCTACGACGTCAACACCGGTAAGCACTTGTGGCGTCACTACACAGTCCCTGCTGCTGGGGAGCCAGGCGTTGAGACTTGGGCCAACAAGTCTTATGAAACCGGTGGTGGTAGCTCATGGGTTACTGGTACTTATGACAAAGACTTGGATTTGGTTTACTGGGGCATAGGAAACCCCTCTCCTTGGAACCCACGCTCAAGAGCGGGTGACAATTTGTACACCAACTCCGTCATTGCGATCAGACCCAAAACAGGCGAGATGGTTTGGCACTATCAAATCTCTCCAGGCGACCCCTTTGACTACGATGCCGTGCAAACCCCAGTCATTGCAAATTTAAAAATTGCAGGCAAAACACAAAAAGTGGTCATGCAAGCCAATCGTGGTGGTTTTCTCTACGTCCTAGACGCTGCCAGCGGCAAACTCTTGGCAGCCAACCCATTTGAAAAAGTCAATTGGGCCGACTCAGTGGATTTGGCAACGGGTAAGTTGAATTACACGGATGCATACAAAGGAGCTGTTGAAGGCAAAAAGGTCGAAGTATGGCCCTCCTCCTCCGGTGGTGTGAACTGGCAACATGTGTCTTTCAGCCCCATCACACAAAAGCTCTACATCAACACGTTGCACATTGGCATGACCTATGAAGCCCCTCCTGAGACCGAGCCCTACACACCCGGCAAGCCCTCAGGTCCAGGTACTGTTAAACGCAAACCCGTTTTCGATGATCCCAATGTGAGAGGATTCTTGAAAGCGGTCGACCCCATGACTGGTAAAGCATCTTGGGCAACGCCTTACAAGTCCCCCAACTGGTCATCCACACTGGTGACTGGCAGCAACTTGGTCTTCACAGGTGTCATGACGGGTGAGTTTCAAGCCTTGGACGCCGACACAGGCAAAATTCTTTGGAGCTTCCAAACTCCATCGGGTATTTTGTCGCAACCCGTGACCTGGGAAAAAGATGGACGCCAATATGTGACGGTCTTGAGTGGCATTGGTGGGGTATATGCGATGTTCTCTGGTGACCCCAATTTGACCACCGTTCCCAATGGTGGAACCATGTGGACTTTTGCACTGTTCGATAAGTAAAACGCCACGTGTTCTCTCGGGTCTAAAGGGTTTCAACCTTTAGACCCTTTTTCAATTGAATCATGACATTTTTAACGCTTTCAAGACAACTCATTACCCCTTTGGCATTGATAGTGAGTCTTTGGTCCAGCAACTCATTGGCTGCTTGTGACTTCAAGCCCCTTAAATTGGTCATTGACCAAGTCACTGACTTAAATACCCCAGAGGGGCAAAAGTTCAAAGAGCAAATGGAGGACGGTTGGAACTCCATTCGCATTCTCTTTGATATGACCCCTAAGGAGCTTCACGCCCAATTTGATGAATGCAGGCATGAAGTTGACGAGTACCTCAACAAAATTGGCTACCCACCTGTTCACTAAAAAATATGACTCCCTCAAAAGCCTCCACTCTGATTTCTCGTAGTCTCAGCTCAAGCGTCTTGGCTGCCCTCTTGGTCAGTAACTCCTTCGCACAAACTGTCGATCCAGCGGAGAAAGGCGAGCGCATCTATGGCAACTATTGCATGACCTGTCACGGCGAGAGCTTGATCAATTCAGGACAAAGTTTTGATTTAAGAAAACTCAAAGTCACTGAAAAAGCTAGATTTGAAAACTCGGTCCAAAACGGAAAAAATCAAATGCCGCCATGGAAAGGGGTGATCAGCGCCTCAGATATGCAATACATATGGGCCTACATTCGCACCTTGGCCAATGACAAGGACCAAGTTTCAAGTGAATAGATTGCACTTAAACTGCATTCACCTCACATGGCTCCACTCTCTCTCTCTCAATGACTCTTCACCCTAAAGGCATGAACATGTTCAAAACCTTGATCTTCGCTTTTTCGCTGCTTATGGCGCTGGGTTGTGCAAATGCCCAAGACGGCCCTAAACTTTTCAAGACATTTTGCGCCCAGTGCCATGAAGGCGCAGACACCAGAGCACCCTCTCGTGAGGTTTTGAAATTGCTGACTCCAGAGCATGTGCTCAACACACTTGAGAAAGGGGCCATGTCCAAGGTCGGAGCAGAGAGATCAAGACTAGAGCGTATTGCCATTGCTCAGTACGTGACTGGAAAAAAGATGGGCCAAGACGCTGCATTCACTTACCCCCCGAGTGCCTTTTGCTCTGAGACAAAACCCAGCAGCACACCTTTGAGCGGCGAGTGGCTCTCATGGGGTGCAGACCTCAATAACTCACGCTCACAAACGAACACCAACACCAACATCAATGAGAAAAATATTGGACAACTAAAACTCAAGTGGGCTTTTGGTTTCCCAGGAGCTGCCAGCGCCAGCGCTCAACCCTTGGTGCACGAGGGCCGTGTGTACGTCTCCAGTTGGGAGGGAGATGTGTTTTCATTGGACGCCAAAACAGGCTGCATTCAATGGCACATGGAGGCTGAGGCAGGTGTCAGAGCGGCGATGTTCATTTCTAAAAACAACACAGGTGATGCGACCGTCTTCGCAGCCGACTTGGCTGCCAATGTGTACGCTTTGAACGCCAAAAGTGGACAACTACTTTGGAAAACAAAGATTGATGATCACCCCTTGGCTCGCGTTTCTGGCGCACCCAAACGCGTGGGTGATTTGCTCTACATTCCCGTCTCCTCCAGAGAGGAGTCCATGGCAGGAGACCCCAAGTATCCCTGCTGCACCTTCAGAGGCAGTGTGGTGGCTTTGAATGCTCAAAGTGGTCAATTGGTCTGGAAAACCTATCTGATTGATGAGGCTGCCAAACCCAAGGGGCCATCTGCAAACGGAACCCCCAACTACGGCCCAGCAGGGGTTGCTGCTTGGAACTCCCCCAGCATTGATGTCAAACGAGGTCTCTTGTATATTGGAACAGGCAACTCCTACACATCACCCAACGCAAACCTCTCAGACTCTGTCGTTGCCTTGAAATTGGACAATGGTGCCCTTGCCTGGTCCAGACAACTCACACCCAATGACATGTGGAATGGCAGTTGCCCCGAGACCTCCAAAGATCACTCCAACTGCGCTCGCATCGATGCACCTGATTTTGACTTCGCAGCCCCTCCGATTTTGATCCACACCGCAAAGAGCGACTTGCTCATCGCCAGTCAAAAGTCTGGGGTCATCTACGCTTTAGACCCCGATCACGCAGGACAAACCGTGTGGGAAACGCGAGTTGGACCTGGCGGTACCTCTGGAGGCATCATGTTTGGCTCTGCCTCAGACGGACAGGCCATCTACGCGGGCTTATCAGATGCAACGAAATTGGGCAATGCGACCAATCCCAACTCGGGGGGGGGGTTGGTCGCTGTGGATGCAGACACTGGAGCGCTCAGGTGGAAAACGCCCCACCCCTCTTGCGGCGATAAACGGCCTTGTGGTCAGGTCCAAACGGCGGCTGTGTCCACCTCGCCAGGCTTGGTCTTTTCTGGCTCGATTGACGGCACGATTAGGGCGTACTCCTCTTCATCGGGTGCCATCGTGTGGAGTTATGAGACAGCACACCCCTTTGACACGGTTAACGGTGTCAAAGCCAATGGGGGATCCATGAGCGATGGCGGGGTTGCCGTTGCTGGCTCTATGCTCTTTACCAATTCAGGCTATTCGCACCATTCGGGCATCATGCCGGGCAATGTATTTTTGGCATTTGGCCTGGAGCCCTAAAGGCCCTACAGAGCCGAGCCGTTGATCACCCCGAAACTAGAACTTTAAGGGCGACCCGTTAAAATGAATTACCTATCGTTTTGAACCAAAGCGATGGTCTCTTCTGTTTTGAACACCTCTCGCCCCACGTTGGTAGAACCCTAGCCATGTCCAATTCTCAAGTTCCCCTTTTCAAACTGTGTCCTTTGAATGCGCTGGTTTTGAGCACACTTCTCACCAGTTCGGCCTACAGCCTTGCCCAAGATCAAAGTTTGCAATCAGTGGTGATCACTGCTGGGCGTCTTCAAGCACAGCAATTTGAAACACCCGCCTCCACCTACTCCGTGGATCAAAATTTCATCTCCAACTCAGGCACCCAAGTCAACCTATCTGATGCGCTGTCCTTGGCACCAGGCGTGGTTTCATTGAACCGAAACAATTACGCACAAGATGTCCAAATTTCTATTCGTGGCTTTGGCGCAAGAACCGCTTTTGGCCTGCGGGGGATTCGGGTCATCGCAGACGATATTCCCCTCACCACTCCAGACGGTCAAGGCCAAGCCTCATCCATCAGCCTCACCTCTGTGGATCACTTGGAAGTTCTGAGCGGCCCCCTGGCACAACTGTATGGAAACTCATCGGGCGGAGTGATTCAAACTCAAACCAGACAAGCCACTGACAAGCCTGAAGGTTCAGTTCAGAGCTATTTCGGCTCCTATGGCTTGGCTCGCACCGATTGGCAAGCGAGTTCGCGTTTGAACCAATTGGGAATCGTTGCCGATCTGAGCACCTTCCAGATCGATGGATGGAGATCAAACAGCGCTGCAAAGCGCGAGCAACTCAATCTCGTCACCACCTACGATCCCCAAGAGGACACCCGTTTCAAAGTGGTCTTGAACTCCTTTCGAATGCCCAAGGCGCAAGACCCGTTGGGACTCAATCAATCCCAACTTTTGGCCAACCCCATGCAAGCGGGTACCAATGCATTGATCGATCAGACCCAAAAGAACGTTGACCAAGATCAGATCGGTTTGGTGATGTACCACAGCTTGAATGCGGATTTGAAGTTACAAACCCGCATGTACCACGGAACAAGGGACAACACCCAAACGCAGGCCTCCTCGAGTGCCATCACCCCGCAAGTGGGATCCTGGGTAGGATTACAGAGAACTTATGATGGATTGGGGTTGCAACTCAAAGGACGTGAAAGAGCACAAGAGGTTTCTTGGGATTGGATCGTTGGCATGGATCTGGACCGCTCAAACGAAGCCCGTCAAGCAGGTGTGACCAATTACGGGGTGATCACACCGGCCCCCACTTCTGTGCAAAACTTGGCCTCCAACAGCGACCTTTTCCTCCAAACGAATGTTTATTTGAACGACACTTGGACCCTAGCAGCTGGCGTCAGGCACGATCAGGTGAGGATTGAAAACACCAATTTCTCCAACGCCTCCTTGGGCGGTGCATCGAGCTTTTCAACCAACACGCCCGTCATTGGACTCACCTGGCATGTTCAAGATCGCTTGAATCTCTACACCAATGCGGGTCTTGGCTTTGAGACCCCCACCACCACAGAAACCGCTTACTCTTTGGTGGGCTCAACTGTGGTTGCAGGATTTAACTCGGGCCTTCAAGCCTCACAGAGTCACAACATTGAAGTGGGTGCCAAATGGCTACCTAGCTCAAACCAGTGGATCAATGCAGCCCTTTTTCACATCACAACCACCAACGACATTGTGGCCACCACCAATGTTTCTGGCAAAAGTGTTTACCGCAATGTTGCTCAAACCTCAAGAGATGGATTTGAGCTCTCGATGATGAACGCATCGAATCGACACGTACATGAGCAATTGGCTCTGAGTGTCGTCAAAGCCCAGTACGATTCAAGTTTTTCCTCCAGCACTGGACTCATCCCCTCTGGAAGTGCAATGCCCGCTATTCCACAAAACACGCTGAGCACAGCCCTCAGCTGGTCAGAAAAAGGATACGGCAACAAGGGCTTATCCGCCAGCGAGGGCATGGAAGTGGAGATGGACTTCACAGCCAGGTCCTCCATGTGGGCCAATGATGCGAACTCAACGGCTCCCACAAACTATGGCTATGCTGCTGGGTATGGACTGATTGACCTCAAAATACACGAGCGCCGCACTTTGGGACGTTTGAACTTGGAGGGGTACTTGGGGATCAACAACATGACCAACCGCAATTATGTAGGCTCTGTCATCGTGAACTCTTCAAGTGCTGGGTATTTTGAGCCTGGACTTCCAAGAAACTGGACATTGGGAGTGAAGTTGAGTACCCCACTTTGATCGAGGCCCACTCCTCTTATTGACCGCTTGAGATCTAATCCACACCCTACACATGCACCCTGACGATCTATTGAAATTGGTCAACACACCCATGCCCTTTGGCAAACACAAAGGACGCTTGTTGGCAGATTTACCTGGAAACTATTTGAACTGGTTTGCCAGGGAGGGATTTCCGGATGGTGAGATGGGTCGATTGTTGGAGCTCATGCACGAGATTGATCACAACGGCCTGAGCGATCTCTTAAAGCCCCTTCGAACAAAATGACAGTCAGCCTTTTGGGCCGTCAACGGCCCATGAGGGAGACCTCAATAAATTGTTAAAAACTCTTCGAGTGGATCACGCTCGCTCGTGTATTGATTGATAGGCGCGTCCCAATCGGGATAGCCCATGGACATGCCGAGCAACAACTTTCTAGATGACGGAATATCCAAGACCTCTCGAACCGCATCTGGGTAATTGGCCAACGAGGCTTGAAGGCAGGTGCCCAAGCCGTGAGCATGGGCACTCAACACCACACTTTGCACAAACATGCCAATATCGGTCAAAGACCAAGTGCTCAAGTTTTCATCCATCAAGAAAAACACCACACAAGGCGCGTTGAAGAACTTGAAATTCATGAGCCTTTGCTCTGTTCTCGCCTGCACATCGTCTCGATTGATCTGTAGAGCTTGGAAACGCTTGGCTCCATGCGTTTTTGTTCTTGCTTCAATCTTGGCAGGCCAGCTCTTTGGATTGGGGTAATCAGATTGGGTGGGCGCATTGTCCTTGGCCAAGGCGTATAGCCTTTCACTCAAGGCCTGCCTCTTGTCTCCCGTCACCACCACTGCATCCCAGGGCTGGGAATTGGTATACGAAGGACTTCTAAGGGCTTTAGAGAAAATAGACTCGATCACCTCTCGGCTCACAGGGGTGGATTGATAGGCTCTAACGCTTTTGCGATTTGAGAGTGCTTGAAGTAAATCCATCTCGAGTCCCTTCTTTATCAATTAGACCTAGACCTTAACCACGTTTTGTGGGCTTCCGGCCGCAAAGGCGTTGATGTTATCAAAAGCAGTGCCGTAATAGACCTCATAATTGTCTTTTTCAACAAATCCCAGATGGGGTGAACACAAACAATTGGGCAAAGAGATCAATGGATCCTTGGCACCCAAGACGGGTTCATTTTCATAGACATCCACCGCGGCGAAACCTGGGTGACCTTTTTTCAAACCCTCATAAAGCGCCCCAGGCTCAATGAGCTCTGCTCTGCTCACGTTGACCAATATGGAGTCTGCCTTCATCAAGGCCAAATCCTGTGCTTTGACGTAATGCAGGGTTGCGGGGATTAACCTCAACTGAAGGGTCAAAATATCACAAGTTTTGAAGAATTCCTCTCTCGAACTTGCCACTTCAAAGCCCTGGGCTTTTGCTTTTTCAAGGGTACTCTCACGGCCCCACACCAAAGGCTTGGCTCCCAAAGCTTTGACGACGTGACTCAACTGTGAACCCAATCGACCAAAACCCAGAACACCCACCGTTTTACCGGAGAGTTGGCGACCCAGGGTACCTTGCCACAAACCATTTTTCAAGCGCTCGACCTCAGGCACCAAGTTACGAAGGCTGGCCAGTATCAACAACAAGTTCAACTCAACCGTACAGGCTCCCGAACCCGAACCGTCGCAAACCACGACACCTTGTGACGCGCAGGCTTGAACGTCCACGTGGTAGTTGATCTTTCCGGTTTGGGAGATCAGCTTCAAATTGGGTAAACGCTCGAGGAGCTCCTTGGTGATTGAAGTTCTCTCTCGGGTAAGCACAATCGCATCTGCATCTTTGTACCTTTGCACCAAAGCATCAACATCCTTCACGGTGTCGTTGTAAATGGTGACTTGGTGGTCCTTTAACTTGGCAAAACAGTCCAGCGTTTTGACACAATCTTGGTAATCATCAGAAATAACGACGTTCATTTTGGATTCACTTTTGGGTGTAGCGAATGGACAATCCAGCCGCTTTGGGATGAGATAAAAGTCAAAGCAATGGATTGACTTGGCAGAGGTAAGACCAGGCCCTTAAAAATAAGAGCCCCAGCACTGATCAAGCTTGGTTTTCTTCTGCCAACAATCGATCAAGCACCATGCGGGAGTTCACACCACCCGCATCGATGTTGAGTTTCAAGAGTCTGCGACCTGAGTGGAGCAAGATGTTACTTTGTTGTCTCTCAAGCATGTCCATGTCCTCGGCAAAGATTTTACCTTGACCTTCTCTGATGCTGTAAGTCAAGGCAGAGTCGTTGGTCTTGAACTTTCTGGCCATGCCCCAAAAGTACCAGTGGCTGGTCTCGGTCTCAGGTGTGATGAAATCCACCACTACGCTGTAGACTTTGTCTTCATCAGGGGCATCAAAGCCACCCTTTCCAGCCAACGCTACGCCCACATCGATCATCACATGACTGGGAGGCGTAAACTGACATATCTGCCACCGGTCGACCAAAGCATTGTCATCCAAACCATTTGCCCTCATGGCCATGCGCCAAAAGGGAGGTGCTTTGATGTTTTCCATGAACCGCGAGGTGAATACCTTGTTGCCTTTGACCTCGGTTTTACAAGGTGTCTCATCGATCTCGGGCTGACCGATACTCGTGGAATGCACATAGGTTTCGTGCGACAAGTCCATCAAGTTATCGATCATCAATTGGTAATTGGCTTTGACGTGGTACATGCCTCCACCATATGCCCAGGCAGGGTTATCAAAAAACTCATAAACGGGCATCAAAGCTGGATCTGCTTTTTCACGATCGCCTGGCCACACCCAAATGAATCCATAGCGTTCAATGACGGGGTAACTGGCAATGGAGGGAAAGGCGGACACGCGCTGCGAGGGCATGGCCACTGTTTTTCCATGACAGCCCATCTCGAGTCCGTGGTAGCCGCAGACCAAGTTTCCGTCTTTTACGAAGCCCAAAGAGAGGGGCGCTCCACGGTGGGGGCAAAAATCCTCGAGTGCCACCGCTTGGTTCTCCGGCCCCCTGTAGATCACCATCTTTAAGCCACAAATTTGACGCCCCAGGGGCTTTCCTTCAATTTCCTCTGGTCGACAGGCCACGTACCAAGCATTTTTAAGAAACATAACGAATTCCTTGGCTGATTTTGAAAAGTAGAGATCACGCTCAAAAGTAGAGTTTGAGTCAAGCGTTCAGTATGCTGATTATATGACTCTCAGAGGATATCACTCAAAAAGAAGTTGGGTAAACCCACCTCTGCGAGGCTTTTTAATGATCGAGTAGAGATAAAAATTTTGGACCCAACCATTCCGCTTGGTTGGGTTCTTAGTCCAGGGTCAGCGCCAGACCTTGGACTACAACAGACCCAGTCGACCCGCCACAACACCCACCACAATGGATGCAAAAATGCTCACCAACGGGTTGCTTTTGGTGAGAAAGAAGTAAATTCCAACACCCATGACGATCAGCACTCCAACGGCATCTTGTACAGCTGCGCGCGCGGTGACCACACCACTTGAGAATATCAAACCCACGATCAAGGGCGGCAAGCTTTTGCGCGTCACTGAATACCACTTGGCGTGGGTGAGTTGATTCTCCAAGCGAGCCGCGACCAAGCAAATGATGCTGGTTGGAATGATCGTGGACAAGGTTGCTACCATCATTCCAGCAAAGCCAGCCACTCGCCATCCCACTAAACTCATCAACAGCACGTTGGGACCCGGTGCAACTTGTGAGATTGCAAAAGAGGAGGCAAATTGAGCATCGGTCATCCAACCGTAGATCTCAACAGCTTGGCGGTGAATTTCAGGAATCATGGTGGAGATGCCACCCACGGAGACCAAGGCAGTGGTTGCAAAAGTTTGTGCAATGGACCACAGAAGATCGAAGTTCATGACTTGTCCTCCTTGTATCCAACCCAAATGGCTAGAGCAGTCAACACCAATATGGTTTGCAAGAGGGGCAGCTTTAACAAACCAATGCTCACAAAAGCCAAAACGGTGAAGGCCAGGGAAGTTTTGGATTTAATGATGACCTTTGCCAGCTTCAAGCCTGTCCCAAAAGTCAACCCAACGGCAGCTGCAGCAGCTGCGTTGGTGGCATTTTGCACATCAGGCAAGTATGCATAGTGATCGTATGTTGCAATGAGACCGAGCAAAATCAGGAGCGGAAAAGTGAACAATCCAATCAAGGCCAACACCACGCCTTTGATGCCTTGAAAGCGATCGGCAACGATGGTGGTCATGTTCATCAAGCTCGCCCCAGGCAGCACTTGCCCCAAAGCCAAACAAGAGGTGTACTCATCCGAGGTGATCCACTTCCTGCGTTCAACGGCCACGTGAAAGAGTGCCGCTGCAATTCCACCAAAACCAAACAAGCCCACCAACACAAACCCCGTGAACAAGTTCCAAAGCGTGACGCCATGGGGTTGTGGAGAAAGGGAGGGCTGCGCATCCCCTGAAATTTGGTCATTCATGTGCTTGATTTTTCAAATGAAGGAGTCATCAGACCCTTTGAGATATGTTGTTTTTCTTGATTTGTACCACTCGAATGTGCAAGCTCAAACCAAGCGCGCACCATCGTCAACCACCATTTCACCGTCCTCTTTTTTGAAATGTGCGATCTTGGGAATCGGCAACAATTCAAGCACTCGCTCTGAGGGGCGACACAAACGAGCGCCAAGTGAGGTCAATACGATCGGGCGGTTCATCAAGATGGGGTGCTCCACCATTTTGTCAATCAGATCCTCATCGCTCCAGTGAGGCAAATCCAACTGAAGTTCAGCGAAAGGGGTACCCTTTTCACGCAAGAGCTCTCTAGGGGACATGCGCATTGTGTCGAGCAACGCAATCAAAGTCTCTTTAGAGGGTGGTGTTTTGAGGTACTCAATCACCT
>CAIKYO010000002.1 GCA_903831655.1 uncultured Burkholderiales bacterium | reverse complement strand
TAATAGTTAAATCCCGCGTTGTTAGCTCAGTTGGTAGAGCAGGTGACTCTTAATCACCGGGTCGGGGGTTCGAGTCCCTCACAACGCACTTAGAAGTTCATTATTTTGAGCGCAAAAGTGGCTTATGCGGGCAGATCGGGCCAGCGGCGGAAAGCAAAATGCAAGAGGCTTCTACTTCTTGCTTGAATTTCCTTTTCTGTCCACTGCTTAACATTTAGCCAATCATCATGAAGTCTAAGTGGAGCGCTTGACCCAACAATGGTTGGAAACTTTTGTTTATCAGCTAATGGCTTGTTTCCAACTTTAGAATTATGTTCTTGGGTTACGACAGTCAGATTACCTAAGGTATCTAGGTAATTCGCCATCTTCTTGGTGTCTGTTTTCCAGTTGCCTAAGTCATTTTCCCATTTTCCAGACTTTCTAGGATAAATGTGTTCAATAGTGTATTCATCCTTGGCAACTCGAAACTTATTAGCTCCAGTACCACTCATTTGAATTTCGATGCCTCGGAAAATAGCACCCAAGGCACTAGGACCAGCTTCTTCGTACATGGTTCTCTTTTCGAAGTCCTTCTCCAAAATCTTGTCCGAAACCCAACCATTTCGCTTCAATGCTTCGCCCAGTGTTATTTCATCAAGGCGACCTTCGAGGAATGAGCAAATTTCCATCATCTTTGAACGAAGTGGTGAAAGTGGCTCATTAGACATAATCAGTCTGACCAAATAGTTTTCAATTAGACTTAACCGAGCGAGAAGGTCCTTGTCATTCATAAGTCCCTTGACTCTTGCAGTCAGATAATGCAGCACCAAGGGGTTTGCTGGGCCAGAGCTAAGTTCCCTAATAGTTGACAGTGACTCTAGAATTGAATTGTCGAGCTCAATATCCGTCCCATGCATTCTTATGGAGTCGCGCTGCCTAACTACGACTGGCCATGTAGCCATTCCTACTGTGACATCATCTTTCAAGAAGTCTGCGAGCTCCTGGTCTTTTAGGTTCTTCGTCATCTTATTGAAATGTGCCGCACCGCGAGCTTTGTTAATAGTTCCTTGACGTTTCTTCTCGCCCTTTGAAATTACATAATCATAGAGAAAATTAACTCCTGGGTTTTGACGCTTGAGTTTTAAATCTCGCAGGAGTACTTCCGCAGGTTCCCAATGCTCGTCATAGAGCTTAGTCGCCACGTCACTTTGGAGACGGACGAAAATTGAATTTCTAACATGGTCTAGAGGCTCTAGAGGTGTGCGATTTCCATTCAAGGTGTCAAAAATAACTGCTTGGGGCTCATCAATACGTGGTTCATGAATTAAAGTAAAAACCATCAAACGGTTTCTAGTTGCTTCAATCAATTTTTGAACCTCGACAGGTTTCCCGCGTTTCAAGCCTTCAGCCTTTTTCGAGGTTAAGTACTTTGACCAATTCTGTTGTACTGATTCACCAAACTCTGGAATATCAAATTTAGGCACCTTGAGTGATTGTTCTTCCAGAAGGGCATCTTCGCCAAGCCAAAGTACAAATCTAAAATAATGATAAGCCTGAACGACCTGTGAAACCGCAAACTTTTCGTAGCGCTTATCGAGCCAAAGGTTTTCGAGAACTATTTTGAGCGGTATTTGGTCAACTTTTTGGGCATGAACTTTAGCTATCTTACTTATTTCAAAGTTAATTTCTTCGCCAGTATCTTTAGCGTGATGATAGAGAGCGCTTAACCAGATAACCAAAGTAACAAGTCGCTGCTGTCCATCAATTACCGAATAATTACTGAGGGAATCATCATCCGGAAATCTGACTGTCTCATCGGTTGTTAGAAGGAGAATTCCCAGCCAATGAGGTGGTTCCGCATCTGGTGCGGTTTCAATCATCAGTACGTCATGAATTAACGACTGCCAAAGTTCTTCAGTCCATTGATACTGGCGCTGGTAAGGAGGAATTGAGTACACGCTTCCTGTTCCTAGAACGCGCTTCACTGACTGATTTAGACTTTGCATGAAATGAGCTTATCAAGACCGGTTACTGCTCACCAGCACCAATGATTACTTTCCTGCCTTCAGGTTCGAGTTGATGATATGCGGGGCTATTTAGGATGATTTTGGAAGTTGGTACAACCTAAAAATGCATCGTATGCCCTTCCAGAGCGTCGGCTGACACCAGCTGGTCGTAACACTAGCGTTCCGTAACAATTTGGAATGGAGCACTTATCGCCTTCCTTTTGTGAAGTATCGGTGCTCCGAGAATATTTGTTCCCACTTTGCGAGGTTCTTTGATTTATCATCACTATATTGT
>CAIKYO010000001.1 GCA_903831655.1 uncultured Burkholderiales bacterium | reverse complement strand
GTGAGAGGGCGAGCGTTGATGTGCACGGGGCCCATCAAAGGCTGGGAACCCTCGCCCAAAACACGCAAGAAGGCTTGCAAGCAGTCCTTTGCCTCGTTGTGCGTGAGCGTTGGGGGAAGGGTCAGTTGGGTCATGAAACTTACTTTTTCGCGCTTTGGGTGTTCGAATTGCTTTGATTGCGCTCGGTGAGCGTTGCAATCAAGCCATCAATGCCTTTGGCATTGATCTCTTGTGCGAACTGAGTGCGGTAGGTGTCGACCAACCAAACACCCAAGACGTTCAAGTTGTAGATCTTCCAACCCATGCCCACGCCTGGGGTTTTCTCAAGCCTGTAGTCCAGTTGAATGGGCTCGCCGCCACCTTTGATTTCGGTTTTAACGATCACCTCTTTGTCTTGGGGGTCGGCTCTCAAGGGTTTGACAGAGACCGTTTGGTCTCTGATTTGGGTCAATGCACCTGAGTAGGTGTGCATCAACAACGCTTTGAACTGCTCTTGGAGCTTGGCTTTTTGCTCATCACTGGCGCTCCTCCACTGGGGACCGACTGCAGAGGCGGTCATCCTTTGAAAGTTCACATTGGGCATGACTTGGGTGTCCACCACTTGGCGAATGCGCTCAGGGTCGCCACTCTTTAAGCCTTTGTCTGTTTTCACAGAATCGAGGAGCGAGGTGCAAAGGCCTTTGATGAATTCATCAGGAGCCATGTCTGCACTGTGTGCCATTGGGACCGAGAAAAGACCCAGCACCAAACCCACGGTGGCCAACACACTCAACAACTTCGCCACCAAGGGCTTGCATTTCAAATTTGTATACATATCTGACTCATCTTCAATTGACTTTTAACTTCGCCACGACCCCTGAAAAGGCGCTTTGTGGGATCACTGACTTGTATCGGGGTCGTCTTCCTCGGGAGGGTCTCCGTCATAGACCTCGGAGCGTCTTTTTTGCAAAAACACGTCTCTCACAAAACTGTAGCGATCCAATGCCACCTCATTGAGTTGGTCACCCAAGTCGAGGTACTTTGCGCGTTTGTCCACCACATTGAGGATGGCCAATTCGTACTCGTTCTCAAGGGGTCTCACGCGGGTGAGCGGATTGCTTCGCAAATCCAAATCCAACCCCACGGTGTCCCGAAGGGTTGAGGGGCCAAACAAGGGCAGCACCAAATAAGGTCCTGTGCCCACACCCCAGTAGCCCAAGGTTTGACCAAAGTCTTCTGAGTGTTTTTGCAAATCCATTTTAGTGGCCCAATCAATCACACCACCCAATCCCAAAATGGTGTTCACACCCACGCGCGCCAAGCCCTCGGCGGTGGGGCCCGCTTTGAGTTGCAAGGCGCTGTTAATTGTGGACCACATGTCACTCAAGTTGCCAAAGAAGTTTCTCACTCCCGTTTGTACCAAACTGGGTGTGACTTCTACATAAGCCTTTGCAATGGGTTTGGTGATGGAGGCGTCCAAGCGGTCGTTGAAGTTGAACATCGAACGGTTGAAGGACTCGAAAGGGTCTTTGGGGTTGGTGGCTGTGCCTTGGTTTTGAGCTTGAGCCTGAACTTGAGTTTGGGTTTGGGCTTGAGCTGGCCCCATGCACATCCAAAGTGAGAAGCAGCAAGCCACAAAGGGTGCAACTCGACCCAAGGCGAGGGCTTTGAGGGGTGAGCGAATGAAGGCTTGCATGGTGGGTTGTCGCTTATGGCTTGGTTGAAGACGAGTCAGAGGCTTTGTTGTAGAGGAATTGACTGATCAAGTTCTCCAGCACCACCGCAGACTGGGTCGATTGAATTTTGTCGCC